>CALKMT010000163.1 GCA_938091715.1 uncultured Litorivicinus sp. | reverse complement strand
TTAAAGGAGCAACGATGAGATACTTACACACTATGGTTCGCGTGCAGAATTTGGACGCGTCCTTGCATTTTTATTGCGATTTGCTCGGACTGGTCGAGGTCAGTCGATACGACAATGATAAAGGCCGGTTTACGCTCATTTTTTTGGCCGCGCCAGAGGATGTGGAGCGCGCCCAATCGGACCGGGCCCCAATGATTGAGCTTACCCACAACTGGGATCCCGAGGAGTACCCAAAGCCAGGGCGCGCATTCGGCCACCTGGCTTACCGGGTCGACAACATTTATCAGTCGTGCCAGCGATTGCAGGACGGCGGCGTCACGATATTGCGCCCCCCAAGGGACGGCCACATGGCCTTTGTGCGCTCTCCGGATGGGATCAGCATCGAGCTGCTGCAAGCGGGCGATGCACTCAATCCCGCCGCACCCTGGAAGGACATGGACAACATCGGTGATTGGTAAGGCCACAGCCATCGGCTCGATCTCGATCGGGTTGTGGGGCTGTCTGGCACTGTTCACCCGCCTGACTGACGGACAACTGCCTCCGTTTCAACTGATGGCGTTGACCTTTTTCCTGGCGTTTTTGCTGATGCAACTGAATTGGTGGCGCCAGGGGCACAGCGGCTTGCGTCATATGCGGCAACCGAAACTGGCCTGGTTGTTGGGCGTTGGGGGGTTGTTTGGCTATCACCTGGCGTATTTTGCTGCGATGGAGCGAGCCCCGGCCGCCGATGTCAGCTTGCTGGCCTATCTGTGGCCCTTGCTAATCGTCATTTTCGCCTCATTTTTGCCGGGCGGGCGACTGGCCAGCCAACACGTCGGCGGTGCTGTCCTGGCGCTGATTGGCTGCTACTTACTGATTGGCGGCAGCGGTTATCAAAGCCAGTACCTGCATGGCTATGTCCTGGCCCTGACTTGCGCCCTGCTGTGGTCCAGCTACTCGGTGCTTAATCGCTTGCTGCCGGACGTGCCAACCGATGCGGTGGGCTGGTTTTGCTTGGCGGTTTCAGTGCTGGCGGCACTGGCCCATGGTTTGACCGAACAAACGGTGTGGCCCAGTGATTGGCAGGTGTGGGCAGGCGTTGTTGGACTGGGGCTGGGGCCCGTGGGGCTGGCATTCTTTACCTGGGACTACGGTGTAAAACACGGGAATTTACCCTTGCTCGGCGTCCTGTCGTATAGCACCCCGCTGCTGTCTGTGATCTTTTTGGTGGTATTCGGGTTTTCTGAACCGACGATCAGTCTGGCATGGGCCTGCGCTTTGATTGTCAGCGGATCGTGTCTTGCCGCATTGGGATGGCCAGGTGTTACCCGAATTCGACGGTGATGGTGCGCTGTTTTCGCCCTGCCGACGGTATCGCTATCTGTTGTGGCGTCGCTGGAGTTCCGCTCCGCCCTTGGTGTTTGTTTGTCTTAACCCCTCCACCGCCGATGAGCAGAACAACGACCCTACCAACCGCCGCACGATCGGTTTTGCCCGGGCCTTAGGGTTTGGCGGCATGGTGATGGCCAATTTGTATGCCTACCGAGCCACGCAACCCAAAGACTTATTCCGGGCCATCGATCCGGTCGGGCCTGATAACGATCAAATCTTGGCGGCGCTGGGCAATGCCGGGCTGACCTTGGTGGCTGGCTGGGGCAATCATGGCCATCGCCCCGAGCGACTGGCGCAAATTCGATCGCTGTCGTTTAGCACCCTGCGAGTGAATGGGACTGGCGCGCCAGCCCATCCGCTTTATCTGCCCAAAGAGTTAGGCTTGCAACCCTACGCGATTGACCAGGGAATGCTCTCGCCCATGCGATAAGGGCGAATGGCCTCTGGCCCCTCGCCAATGTCGCCGATCATTTTGTGCGCCTGACGCTTTAAGGTGATGGTCCCAGTGTTGACTGGCAGGCCGTAAAACGCCGGACCGTTCAGCGAGGCAAAGGCCTCAAACTTGTCCAATGCCTGATGCTCATCGAACACCTGAACGTAGCTCTCTAGCGCACAGGGGGCAGTGAACACACCTGCACATCCGCAGGCACTGTGTTTGCCGCTGATCGGGTGCGGCGCTGTGTCCGTACCCAAAAAGAACCGCGCATCGCCACTGGTGGCCGCGACTCGCAGTGCTTGTTGGTGACTGGCACGCTTGACGATGGGTAGGCAGTAATAATGCGGGCGAATGCCGCCGACCAGCATATGGTTACGGTTAATCTGTAGGTGGTGGGCGGTGATGGTGGCGGCCAAATTGCGCGGCCGGTCCATAACAAAATCCACGCTGTTCGACGTGGTGATGTGCTCGAGCACCACTTTGAGTTCGGGGTAATCGTTCAGCATCGGTCCCAGAGTTCGTTCCAGAAAAACGGCCTCGCGATCAAAGATATCGATCGACGGATCGACTACCTCACCATGAATCAATAAGGGCATGCCGATACGCTGCATGACCTCTAGGCAGCCTCGAATGTGTTCGATACTGCTGACGCCAGCCGCACTGTTGGTGGTTGCATTGGCTGGGTACAGTTTGACCGCCGTCAGTACGCCGGATGCAAATCCAGCTTCAAGCTCGGCCGGGTCGGTTGTGTCGGTCAGATAGGCCGTCATCAAGGGCTCAAACTGCATGCCCTCGGGCAAGGCTGCCAAGATGCGATCGCGATAAGCGGCCGCCATCTGGGCATTAATCACCGGTGGTTTCAGGTTGGGCATGATGATTCCCCGGGCGAACTGCGCCGCGGTAAAGGGCAACACCCGTTCCAGCATCTCGTCATCCCGTAGGTGAATGTGCCAATCATCGGGTTGGCGAATCGTCAATTCGTTCATGCAGAACTCTCCTATTAAACCGTGACCAGCAAGCTGGCGACCAAAGCAGTAATCAAAGCGTTTAGGACCATCGCCGTGGCGGCAAATACCCCGGCCACAGAACTGACCTGAAAGGCACGAGCGGTACCAATGCCGTGGGCCGCCACCCCAACCGACAAGCCACGGGCGCGCCAATCGCGAATTTTCATCAGGTTCAACAGCGGCGAAACCACAATGGCCCCCAGAATCCCCGTCATAATCACCAAGCCCGCGGTTAAGGTCGGCAAGCCACCAATTTTTTCAGCCACGCCCATGGCAATGGGGCTGGTGACTGATTTGGGTGCCACCGATAACCAGACTTGGTCTGGGGCGCCCAGCGAATACGCAATGGCCACGGCACTGCCCACACTGACCAAAGAGCCGACCACCAGGGCGACCAGCATCGGCAAGATTAAACGCCGAATACGCGAAAAGTTTTGATACAGCGGCCAGGCCAAAGCGATGGTCGCAGGCCCTAACAAGAAGTGCACGAACTGAGCCCCTTCGAAGTACTCGGCATAGGGGGTGTCGGTGATCAACAGGATACTGGCCAGGATCAGGCCCGCGATGGCGACTGGATTGACCACGGCTCGACTGCCCGAGCGGACAAATGCGGCGTGGCCCAGCATGTACGCGATCAGCGTCACGGTTAACCAAAGCAGGGGTTGCTCGGCCAGATACACCCAAAGCTGAGCCCTATCCATCCTGTTTGACCTCATCGCCCTCAGGCGGCAACTTCATCCACCGAGCTAAGGCTGAAAAGGTCCAGGCGCCGGCAGCAATGGACAGCGGCGTTGATATGGCCAAGGCCAAAAAGACTGGAACCCAGTGCTGGCTCAATAAATCGAGATAGGTCACCAGGCCCACCGCCGCGGGCACAAACAACAGCGACAAATGCCTTAGTAGGCCTTCGCACAACGGACCCAGTTCAACCGGCACCGGCCAGCCCAAGTGGATCCACAAAAACATCAGGATAAGGCCGATCACGGGTTCGGGGATCGCCAAGTTAAGTACGGAAACCAAGACCAAACCGACCAATTGGAAGGTCAGTAAAAACGTCAGCGCGGCCGGCACCTAGTGCGAGCCGTAAGGATCGTCCACATGGACGAGCCCGGTTGCGGTGTGCTCGTGCTCATAGATGTCCAAGGCATCCCAGGGATACTCGACCCAGACATCATCGATGCGCTGGCCGACAAACACGCGATCTACGTACTTGGGATATTGGGCGTTCTTGGGCTTGTCTTTGTCGTGCAGCACCAATACCGACATCGACTGAGGATGCTCTTTGTGCAGCTCGGCCAGCGTCCAGGCCAGGGTTGTGCGCTGGTCGTCGACCTCGTCAACCACCAACAGTCGCTTGCCTTGGATCGCCTGGGCAAAGCCCTCGGTCCACTGAAGCTTTAAGGGGATTTCAAGCGCTGGGCCGTTGTCTTGGTATCGCGCCAACGCTACGGCCAAAATCGGCCGATTCAAATAGGTGCGCAGAATACGCGCCGGAATGTAGCCGCCACCGCCGATCGCCAATATGTAATCAAATTCGATCCCAGACTCGATCACCTCTTGGGCCGCCAAGCCGAGGGTATGGTGGATATCTGCGTAACTGAACCGATAGCGTTGTGACATTAAGGCATCCTTTTCCAGCGCCGCAGTTTACTAGCTAGCGCCGGGATCGCCTAGCAGGATCCGCCCTTTTCGATCCAGCGTGCGCACGTCCATCAGCAGCGCTTGAACCCGTGCCCGTTGCTGCAAGAGCCAGACTTTGCGGTCCTCAGTCGGCGGCGCAGCAAACTCGTAAACCCACTCAACGACACCCTGCAATTGACGATCAATATCCACAACCAAGGCTTTGGCTTCGGCGTTCAGGACCGGCTGATCAGCCAGAATGCCCTGTCCCTGAGCCAATCGTTCGCGGGTTGAAACTAGGCGCTCGCTAGCAATCCGCAGTTCCGAGCCCTGGAAATTGACCTCGTTAAATAGTTTTTCCTGCGCCTTTTCTTGATTCTCTGGCAATAAAAGGCTGACAAACGCCCCAACAACCAAGGCCAGCCCGACAATCAGGCCCATTTTTCGTGTAACCACCCTGTCCCATCCTAAGACTTTGAAAGGCGCAAAGGTTACACTGCGCGCTCGATTATTTCTTACATAAAGGCCTACCCACTGCCATGTCAGACTCGTTCAAAGAAGCGGCCCTGAAATACCATAGCCAAGAGCCCGCGGGTAAATTAGAAATCACAGCGACCAAACCCATGACCTCGCAACGCGACCTCGCCTTGGCGTATAGCCCTGGAGTTGCCCACGCCTGTGAGGCCATCGTCGAGGACGCAGCTGCCGCCGCGCAAATGACCGGTCGGGGCAATTTGGTCGGAGTTATCACTAACGGCACTGCCGTACTGGGCTTGGGACCGATTGGCCCCTTGGCCTCAAAACCGGTCATGGAAGGCAAGGCCGTCCTGTTCAAGAAATTCGCCGGTATCAATTGCTTTGATATCGAGGTGGACACCACCGATGTGGACGAATTCTGCAATGCGGTCGCAGTACTCGAGCCCACGTTCGGCGGCATCAACCTAGAAGACATCAAAGCCCCTGAGTGCTTTGAAATTGAAAAGCGCCTGCGCGAGCGGATGAACATCCCAGTCTTTCATGACGACCAACACGGCACGGCGATCGTGGTCTCGGCTGGGTTCTTGAACGCCTTTCGCGTCGCCAATAAACCGATCGATGAAGTGCGGTTGGTGTGCGCCGGCGCCGGCGCCGCAGCGCTGGCTTGCCTGAACATGCTGGTGTCATTGGGCATGAAGCGAGAAAACATCACCGTATGCGATGTTGAGGGCGTGGTTTATCAGGGTCGGACGACCTTTATGGACCCCTACAAAGCCGCCTTCGCTCAGGACACAGACGCCCGAACGTTGGCCGAGGCGATGGTCGGAAAAGACGCATTTCTGGGTTGCTCGGCCCCCGGCATCGTGACCCAAGACATGCTGAAAACCATGGCTGACGCGCCGGTCATTTTCGCACTGGCCAACCCCACTCCCGAGATCATGCCGGACCTGGCCCGGGCGGCACGGCCTGACGCCATTGTTGCCACCGGGCGCAGTGACTTTCCCAATCAGGTCAATAACGTCTTGTGTTTTCCCTTCCTGTTCCGGGGTGCGCTGGATTCGGGCGCAACCACGGTCAACGAGGCCATGAAAGTCGCCTGCGCCCATGCCATCGCAGACTTGGCAATGGCACCGCCGAGTGCCGAGGTGGCCAGTGCCTATGGCGACCAAACCCTAACCTTTGGTCGCGACAATTTAATCCCGAAACCCTTTGATCCGCGCTTGATTGTCGAGATCGCGGTGGCGGTAGCCAAATCGGCCATGGAATCCGGCGTCGCCACTCGTCCGATCCAAGACTTTGATGCCTATCGAGATCGACTGAACCGCTTTGTGTTCCGCTCGGGCATATTGATGAAACCGGTCTTCGAGCGCGCCAAATCCAAACGTCAGCGTCTGATTTATTCCGAGGGTGAATCCGGCAAGGTGTTGCAGGCCGTGCAGCGCGTTGTGGCCGAGGGCCTGGCGCAACCCATTTTGGTCGGGCGTCCGCCGGTCATTCAAGAAAAAATTGAAGCCATGGGGCTGGGTCTGGAAGTGGGTCGGGATTTCGAAATCATCGACTACCTAGACGATGAGCTGATGACCCAACTGGGCAAGGAATATCACCAACTGATGATGCGTCGGGGCGTCACACCCAAGGCTGCCCAGGCCAGGATTCGCGCTAACTTCACGCTGGTGGCCTCAATGGCACTGCGGATGGGCTTGGGCGACGCCATGGTGTGCGGAACCTTTGGCAGCTACACCAAACACCTAGACGTTGTGCGCGACGTTATCGGCAAGCGCGATGGGGTCGATGACCTAAGCGCCCTGTCGGTACTGCTATTGCCACGGGGTACGTTCTTTTTGACCGACACCCACGTGACCTACGAACCCACTCCTGCACAGCTAACCGAGTCGGCCCTGTTGGCCAGCGAGACCATGCGCCTGTTTGGCATCACGCCCAAGGCGGCCTTGGTCAGTCACTCGAACTTTGGGTCCTCGCAAAACCCCAGCGCACGGCGTATGGCTGAGGCGTTGGAGATGATTCGTCAGCAAGCACCCGAGCTGCAAATTGAAGGCGAGATGCATGCCGATGCGGCGCTGGATGAAAAAATTCGCGACGACATCATGCCCGAGTCCCTATTAAACGGCACCGCCAATCTGTTGGTGTTCCCGAATCTAGACTCGGCCAATATCGCGCGAAATTTGTTGAAGGTGCTGGGCGGCGGCGTGACCGTAGGTCCCTTGTTGCTAGGGGCCGCGATGCCGGTTCACATCACCACTAGCGCAGTAACCGTGCGCGGCATCGTGAATATCAGTGCAATGGCCGCCGTCGACAGCTTGGCCCGCGAGGCCTAAGTTGCGAATAGCTGATCCATGTCGCGAAACGCCTTAAAT
>CALKMT010000162.1 GCA_938091715.1 uncultured Litorivicinus sp. | reverse complement strand
GGTAATTCGTCCGGCACCAATTCGGCGTTGGTCAGCTCTTCGACTTGGTAGCTGAGTAGGTCTCGATGGGCGGCCGATTGTTCGATTTGATCGATCAGCGTTTGGCGCTGTTTTTCTAGGGTTTGGAATTCGTGCCAACAGGCGCGCACCCTGGCCTTGCTGGCTTGCAACTCGCCATAGCGATCCAGGATTCGGCATTGCTCGTCGCTGTTTAGCAACGCGTACTGGGCATGCTGGCCTTGCAAGCTGACCAGTTGAGAGGCCAGGTCTTTTAGATCTAACAGGGTGATGGGCCGGCCATTGATGTAGGCCTTGGATCGACCATCCGCAGTCAGGGTCCGGCGAATGTGCAGGTCATCGGGATGTTCGGGGTCTTCTAGCTCGTGCTGGGTTAACCAGCCTTGGGCCGCGGGCAGGCGTTTGAGGTCAAACTGGGCGCTGACCTCGGCCCGGGGACGCCCTTGGGTGACCAGCGAGGAGTCGGCGCGACCACCCAGGATTAAGCCCAGCCCGTCCAGTAACAAGGACTTTCCGGCACCGGTTTCGCCGGTGAGAACGGTCAGGCCAGGGTGCATCTCAATGCTTTGAGAATGAACGATGGCCAAATGATTAATCGTCAGTCGACACAGCATGCGTTGTTCCTCCCGCTAGAGAGAAACATACTAGGTCATGCTGTATAAATAAACAGTTAAATGGTTTGCAAATTGCTTTTGTTGGGATCGGCTTTGGGGTTTTTGCGATACAGCAGGGAAATCTGTCCGATCGATTGAACCAATTCGGCCTTGGTGGCTTGGGTCAGTTCTGCCTGCCATTGGGTGCGCTGCTCTTTTGGGGCGCGCAATCGGACTTTGATCAGCTCATGATCCGTCAGTGCCCGTTCCAGCTCTGCCATGACCCCTTCGCTAAGTCCTTTGTCAGCGACCATGACCACGGGATTCAGGCGGTGGCCGATAGAGCGAAGCTGTTTGCGTTGAGCGTTAGAGAGCATCAGAAGTCCTTTCGAATTGATGTCGTGTACTTTAGCATCTCGGCCTTAACAAAGGGACAGTTAATGAGTCGATCGAAATCCAGTAGTCGTTGGATCCGCGAGCACGAGGACGATGAGTTTGTAAAACGTGCCCGTGCTGAGGGCTATCGATCCCGCGCAGCCTTTAAGTTGCTGGAAATTCAGGACAAGGACCGCTTGATCAAACCGAATCAAGTGGTCGTGGATCTGGGTGCAGCGCCGGGCGGTTGGAGTCAGCTGGCCCGTCAATGGATCGGGCGCAACGGCATACTGGTGGCCTCAGACATTTTGGAAATGGACGCCATGGCGGATGTCGATTTCGTGTGCGGTGACTTTACCGAAGACGCGTGTTTGGCCGATATTCTTGCGGTCCTAGACGGTCGCGAGGTCGACGTTGTAATCAGTGATATGGCCCCCAATATGAGTGGTAACGTTAATGTAGACTTGCCCCGGGCGATGGACCTGTGCGAGTTGGCATTGGAGTTTGCCCGGCAACAACTTAAGCCGGGTGGCAGTTTTTTGATCAAGGTGTTTCAAGGAGAGGGATTCGAGGCCTATTTGCGTGAGTGCCGCGACTCTTTTGCTACAGTAAAGACACGCAAACCCAAGGCCTCGCGGCCCAGATCCAGAGAGCTGTACATTTTGGGTTCGGGTTTTAAAGGTTAACGATAGGACGGGTTGGTCCCGGCAGGAGTAATAATGGCGCGTAATTTGATTTTGTGGATGATCATCGCGGGTGTGCTGTTGACGGTGTTCAACAACTTCAGCATGGAACCCACATCACGCCAGCTTTCGTATTCTGATTTTGTCGAAGAGGTCAACCGTGACCAAGTCCGCAAGGTCGTGATCAGTGGCTATACCATCAAGGGCACCCGAGCCAACGGCGAGACGTTTGAAACCACGCGCCCCGCGATCAGCGATCCCAAGCTGATTGACGATTTGCTGGATCACAATGTGTCGGTCGAGGGCCAGCAGCCCGAGCAGCAGTCCGTTTGGACACAGCTACTGGTCGCCAGCTTCCCGATCCTAATCATTCTGGCCGTCTTTATGTTTTTCATGCGTCAGATGCAGGGCGGCGGTGGCTGACGAGGCGGTCCGATGAGCTTTGGCAAGTCCAAAGCACGCCTGCTGAGTGAAGATCAGATCAAGACCACCTTTATGGACGTGGCGGGTTGTGACGAAGCCAAAGAAGATGTCAAAGAGCTGGTCGACTTCCTAAAAGATCCGGGCAAGTTCCAAAAGTTGGGCGGCCGCATCCCCCGCGGCGTCTTGATGGCCGGCCCTCCGGGTACGGGTAAGACTTTGCTGGCCAAGGCCATCGCCGGCGAGGCCAAAGTGCCGTTCTTCACTATTTCCGGATCGGACTTTGTTGAAATGTTTGTGGGTGTCGGCGCGAGTCGTGTGCGGGACATGTTCGAGCAGGCCAAGAAGCAAGCACCGTGCATTATCTTTATCGACGAGATTGACGCGGTCGGTCGTCAGCGTGGAGCCGGCATGGGCGGTGGTCACGATGAGCGTGAACAGACCTTGAACCAATTGCTGGTCGAGATGGACGGTTTTGACGTCAATGACGGCGTGATCGTGATCGCAGCGACTAACCGCCCGGACGTCTTGGACAGCGCGCTGCTTCGTCCTGGGCGCTTTGACCGCCAGGTTACCGTGGGCCTGCCCGACATCCGTGGTCGCGAGCACATTTTGAAAGTCCACATGCGCAAGGTTCCGGTTAGCGATGAGGTCAATCCGGCTGTTATTGCCCGTGGCACGCCAGGATTTAGTGGTGCGGATTTGGCCAACCTGGTCAACGAGGCCTCGCTGTTTGCGGCACGCTCCAACGATCGAGTGGTCAAGCAGAGCCATTTCGAGCTAGCCAAGGACAAGATCATGATGGGCGCCGAGCGCAAGACCATGGTCATGAAGGAATCCGAAAAGCTCAACACCGCTTATCACGAGGCGGGCCACGCCATTGTCGGTCGTTTGATGCCCGAGCACGACCCGGTCTACAAGGTCAGCATTATTCCCCGTGGCCGGGCCTTGGGTGTCACCATGTTCCTGCCCGAGGAAGACAAATACAGCCATTCGAAGCAGGGCTTGATCTCGCAGATCTGCTCGCTGTTTGGTGGGCGTATTGCCGAGGAGCTGACGCTGGGCGAGATGGGTGTCACTACTGGCGCTAGCAACGACATTGAGCGGGCCACAAAAATTGCGCGATCCATGGTCACTCGCTGGGGCTTGTCGACTGAGTTGGGTCCGCTTCTGTACGACGACGAAGAGGGCGACCCCTTTGTTGGCCGCGCCATGGGTCAGCCGTCAAAAGGCGTGTCTGGCGACACGGCCAAGCGCATTGATACCGAGGTTCGTCGGATCATCGACGATTGCTACGCCACAGCCAAAAAGATCCTAGAGGAAAACTGGGACAAGATGGAGTTGATGGCGGCAGCCTTGATGGAATATGAAACCATCGATGCGGCGCAGATCGATCAGATCATGGACGGCAAAAAACCAAGCCCGCCGAAAGACTGGGAGCCGCCAAAAAGTAACGACGGCGACAGTGCCGAGCCCATGACCATGGACTCAACCGCTGATGAAAAGCCCGAAGCACCCGACCAAGACGGTGCGCCGGACCAACCGGCTTAAGCTCTAAATGGCCCCAATCGGGGCCATTTTTTTACGGACCTTTTGCGTATGCACACCGAAATCATGGCGGTCATGAATCTCACGCCGGACTCTTTTTCAGATGGCGGCCAGATTGCCTTGGATCGGGATTCGATCCTGAGGGCGGCGGGGACACGGATTGAGCAGGGTGCGGACTGGTTAGATCTGGGTGGTGAGAGCACGCGTCCCGGTGCGGCCGCGGTCAGTGTCCAAGAGGAAGCTGATCGGGTGCTGCCGGCATTGGAGGCCATCAAGTCAGAATTTGATGTGCCCTGCAGTCTGGATACCTCGACCCCTAGTGTGATGCTGCAGGGCGCGAGTCTGGGCGCTGATATGATCAACGACGTGCGTGCTCTGCAACGCCCCGGGGCCCTTGAGGCTGCAGCCAAGACGCAACTGCCAGTAGTGTTGATGCATATGCAGGGCACCCCTGACACCATGCAGGATCAGCCGAGCTACCAGGATGTCGAGGCCGAGGTGCTGGAGTTTTTGCGCGCGCGAATCGCTGCCTGTGAGGCGGCGGGCATTCACTCTGATCGCATTGCTTTGGACCCTGGGTTTGGTTTTGGCAAAACTCTGGATCACAATAAAACCCTATTTAAAGGAATCGGTCGGTTGGCCGAGCGCTGGCCGATCTTGGTCGGTGTCAGCCGCAAGCGAATGATCGGGGAAATTACCGGCCGTCCCACGTCAGAACGAGATGTGGGATCGGCAGTGGCCGCTGCACTCGCTGCCAGCGCCGGCGCCCGTTGGGTTCGAGTGCACAACGTCGAGGCCACCCGGGATGCACTGGCGGTCATGAAAAACTTAGGAACACTATGAAGCAGTATTTTGGAACAGACGGGATCCGTGGCGCAGTGGGCACAGCCCCTATCACACCGGACTTTATGCTCAAGCTGGGCTGGGCGGCCGGCCGAGTCTTAGGGGGTGCCGAGGGCGGTCGAGTGTTGATCGGCAAGGACACGCGGATCTCGGGATACATGTTTGAATCGGCGCTCGAGGCGGGACTGAGTGCCGCCGGCGTCGACACGCTGCTACTGGGTCCGTTGCCGACCCCTGCGGTGTCTTACCTGACCCGTACATTCTCGGCTCAGGCTGGCATCGTTATTAGCGCCAGTCACAACCCGTTCCAGGACAACGGCATCAAGTTCTTTGGGCCTGACGGTAAAAAGTTGGACGATTCGCTGGAATTTGAGATTGAACGATTGGTGGATCAGCCGCTGGCCACGGTCGAGGCGAAAAAATTAGGTAAAGCGCGTCGGGTAAACGATGCGATCGGTCGCTACATCGAGTTCTGCAAGAGCACCTACACCGCCAATGCCGGCCTGAAAGGGCTGCGCATCGTATTGGATTGCGCCCACGGGGCCGGTTATCAGGTTGGCCCTGCGGTATTTCGGGAGTTGGGTGCCGAGGTCATCACCCTGGGCGATGCGCCCGATGGCCTAAACATTAACCGCGAGGTCGGATCCACGCATCCAGAAGCGCTGCAGGCCGCGGTTCGTGAGCACCGAGCGGACATTGGGATTGCCTTGGACGGTGATGCCGACCGGGTGGTCATGGTGGACCATCAAGGGAAATTGATCGACGGCGATCAAATCCTTTACATCATTGCTATTCACCTGCACCGCCAAGAGCGCTTGGCTGGGGGCGTGGTGGGTACGCTGATGTCCAATCTGGGACTCGAGTTGCAGTTGGGCAAGCACCAAATTCCTTTTGCCCGGGCCAATGTTGGTGACCGCTACGTGGTCGCTGAGATGGGGCGTCTGGGTTGGCAGCTCGGCGGTGAGTCCAGCGGTCACGTGGTGTGCGGTCATGCGACCGGCACGGGCGATGGCATTGTCACGGCCCTGCAGGTGGTCGCTGCGATGCGCGCACAGCAGGCCGATCTTCAGACCTTGGCTTCGGATCTAAGTTTGTATCCTCAGCGTTTGATCAATGTGCCGGTCAAGCGACGGGTCGCCCTGGACGAGCAGCCGGATATTCAAGCGGCGGTGTCCGCCGCGGAAGAGACCATGGGCGATCGCGGCCGAGTGCTGTTGCGGCCATCCGGCACAGAGCCCCTGATTCGGGTCATGGTCGAGGCCGACAATACCGATCTGGCAGATCTGCATGCCGAATCCATTGCCAAGGTTGTTCAAGACACCTTGGCTAATTGAATCGGGTTAGGCGGGGTGATAGTCTCCGCGTCCTTGATTTTGAGTGATTTATGAGCACGTTTGTCGCCGGAAATTGGAAAACTCATCTGCTGAACGACAGCGCGGTTGCGTTGGCGTCCGATGTGGCTGAGCTGTGCAACGGCACCGATGTCGCGGTTTTCCCTCCGGCGGTTTATGCGCAGTCTGTTCGCCAGGCCTTGGCGAATAGCCAGGTGGGTCTGGGTCTGCAGGACCTCAGCGATCTAGGCCCGGGTGCAACAACGGGTGATATTTGTGCCGATCAAGCGCGGGATATTGGTTGCCAGTATGTATTGGTGGGGCATTCGGAGCGCAGGATTCGCCAACAAGAATCTAGCGACTGGGTGGCCGCCAAGGCAAAGGCTGCGGTTGATGCGAAATTGGTTCCGCTGGTGTGTGTCGGCGAGACGTTGCAAGAGCGAGAATCAGGCCGCCATGTCGATGCCGTGATGCAACAGTTACTGCCGGCTTTGCAGGTGATGCAGTCAGGTGATCGATTTATGGTGGCCTACGAGCCGGTTTGGGCGATTGGGACTGGCAAAACCGCAAGTGCTGAGGACGCCCAGGCAATGCACGCGCAGATCCGCCTTCAGTTGGCTGAACGTGGACTGGAACAGACATTGGTTTTATACGGCGGCAGCGTAAAAGCTGCCAATGCTAGCGAACTGGCCGAGCAACCCGATATTGACGGGGCTTTAGTGGGTGGCGCGGCACTTAATGGACAAGAATTCGCAGCCATTGTGGCGGCGTTTCGGGAGAAGAAGTAGTGGAAAGCGCGATTATTATCGTTCACGTGGTGATGGCCATTGGCATTATCGGACTGGTGTTGATCCAGCAAGGTAAAGGCGCAGATGCCGGCGCCTCGTTTGGTGGCGGAGCCTCACAGACAGTATTCGGTGCATCCGGCAGCGGTAACTTTTTGACCAAGACGACAGGTATGTTGGCGGTGGCATTTTTCGTCACTTCATTTGCTCTGGCCGTGATCGCTAAAAACAAAGCCGAAGAGGTGTCGACCATCGGCCTACCGACGGTTGCGGCGCCGACTGAAACTGTTGATACTCCGGCGCCAGCACCGACCGGCGATTTGCCGACGGGCAACTAAAACGAACATAGCCGAAGTGGTGGAATTGGTAGACACGCCATCTTGAGGGGGTGGTGAGATTTATCTCGTGCGGGTTCAAGTCCCGCCTTCGGCACCAACACCAAAAAAAGGCGACCCAATGGGTCGCCTTTTTTTGTGTTGGGCACATGGAATTGGACCCGCACTGTGCGGGTTGGCCCACAGGATGTGGGTCCGCCGGTTGCGCCAGGAGGGCGCATGGCCGGCGCCTATCGTCTAAGCCGGGTAGTTGAGCTAATTGTGGTTTGTCAGGCGACCCAATGGGTCGCCTTTTTTTTTGTGTTGGACACAGGACGTCGGGCCACGCATGGTCCGCGCTGAGCATTTTGGATAGGCTGTCATGAACCCTTTCAAGGTGTACCTATGATTCGTCTGCTGTTGTTCATCACCACGCTTTACCCGGTGTCAGGGTGGGCTAACTCTTTTGTCGCTCCAACCCGTATTGCCGGCGTCAGTCCAGGGGATACCTATCAGCGGGTGATCCAGCAGTGGGGCACCCCAATGCGTTGTTCCACACGGGGCTCGACTCAGTGGTGTGCCTGGGAGAATGAGGATGAGTTGTTCTTGACCGTCGGATTTGTCCAACAACGAGTGGACTATCTGTATGTCTCACAGGGTTACAGCGCGGAAGCAACACTGCCCTTTGATTCGGTGATTGCGATGCGTCAGTTGCTGGGCCAGGAAGACGTTTACTCCATTTCAGAGAATCGCCAGCGCACGCGCTATACCTATTTGGCATCGGGTTTGACGGTGAACTTTGATGACGCGGAATTGATCGGGTATGGCATTGGGCAAGTGGGATGGCGAGCCAGTGGCACGGTGTCGGAATACTGGGTTCAAGGCCGCCAGATTTGCCCGTCGGATCGGTGTCCCTTTGAATTACCCACCAACACGCCAAAGCCCGAGTTTGCGGGCGCTAGCGTTTGGGATTTGATCCAGTAAACCGGGTGGGGGCTACTGCAGGGTCATGGGACCCGAGGCGAGCCGCCATTCGTCAAATTCAGAGGACGCGATCGCGCAAGCGAACAGGGCCTCGGCGGTTGGGTCTGGGGTGCCGCCGAACTCAAGATGCATTTCATACAGCGACTGAATGATGCCCATCATCAGGGCTTCGTTCTCGGTTAGATCCTCGGGATTATCAATGCCCAATTGCTCTAGGGGCTCGAGGTCGAACTCGATATTCAGCGTCTCGCGATCGCACCGCAAGTTCAGAGACTTGAAATCAAAGTCGGAGGGAATTGACAGCGTAATTGACTGATCCATGTGAGCACCCCGTTGTCGATTGTGTTACCTCGACTATATGGGGTATCTCATGACAATTGCTAGTGGAAAAAAATTATTGGGCCGGTCCGGTCGTACGATGCCGCTGCCAACGGAAAAAGACGATTAGGCCGCCGACGAACAAGACGGCGCCGACGAAATCTCCCACCAAGTATTGCCCGACTTGCTCCCAATTGATGGGCGCAACGTGATACCAAGCGCTCGCCATTGCAACCAGGGTTCCGTTTAACAAGGTCCCGGCCACGCCTAGCATGGCGAAAAACGTCCAGGGGACGACTGGGTATTCATCCCGTGGTGCCAGCAGGTCGGTGCCCGAGGCTTTGACGATTAAGTAGAACATCGGCAGTGCTACAGCGCTGACTAAAGAGGTTGCCACGTAAAGCCAGAAGTTCTCCGATGCCTGGCCAAAGAAATACAGGCAGGTCGCGAGATGTCCCAAGAACAGTCCAGGAATCGCGCTAAATCGAAATAAGAAGAAACTGACCAGTCGCCAACCGTGGGGGAGAAATACCAGCGAAGCCCAATAATAGCTCTCGTTCATGGCAGTCGATTGGGCCGCGAACAGAAGAAAATAAACCAATCCGGTCAGCGCATTAATGGTCAGTAATCGAGCCACAATCAAAATCATCCCTAGTACAGCGGCGCTAGATTAATTGCTGCCCCGCAAAAAAACTATTCACAATTAGTGCTGACGTACTCAGAGGGCTTGCGCCGTCTTAGGAAGCTCACTATTATGCGCGCCACGTTGCCCAGGTGGCGGAATTGGTAGACGCGCTAGCTTCAGGTGCTAGTGTCCATCTGGACGTGGAGGTTCAAGTCCTCTCCTGGGCACCAAAATTATTGAAAGGTCGGCTTTGCCGGCCTTTTTTTATGGGTGCCTGCGGTCGGACTGCCGGCCCTCGGCTGAAGGCCTCGGGCGTTCACAGGCTCGGAGCGTTGCTCCTCGAATTCCCTGTTCACCCTCTCCTGGGCGCCAAAATTATTGAAAGGTCGGCTTTGCCGGCCTTTTTTTATGGGTGCCTGAAACGCCGGGCTGCACGGGTTCTTGAGTGCCGCCTAGACTTTCGTCGATCGCAACAAAAAATTCGTAGGCGCTTCCGAAAAGTCTTGATATTCTATTTGGTAATAAAGTTATTCCAAAAATAACTATCGGGACTTTGTGATGAATTTCGACGTTGTCGTGATCGGTGCAGGTGCGGGTGGAATTTCGGTGGCGGCTTCGCTTTACAAGCGGGATCGTAGCCTTTCCATTGCCTTGGTGGATCCGTCAGATACGCATTATTACCAACCGGGCTGGACTCTGGTTGGAGCCGGCTGCATGCCGCAATCGCGGACTGCACGTCCCATGGCCAGCGTTATTCCCAAGGGGTCGCACTGGATTCAAGAGCGCGTTGAATCCTTTGAGCCCGAGGCTAATCAAGTCACCTTGGCTTCCGGCCAGCAACTTCATTACCGCGGTTTGGTCGTGGCGCCGGGCTTGGTTGTTGACTACGCAGCCATTCCCGGTCTAACCGACACACTGGGTCAGAACGGTGTGTCCTGTAACTATCGTTACGATCTGGCGCCCTACACCTGGGAGTGCCTGCAGTCGTTGGACTCGGGAACCGCTTTATTTACCCAGCCGCCGATGCCGATTAAGTGTGCCGGCGCGCCGCAGAAAATTTTGTACCTGGCGGCTGACTTCTGGCGCAAGAAGGGTTGTCTGAAACAAATCGACGTCCAGTTCCGCAATGCCGGCCCTGTCTTGTTCGGTGTGGCCGATTTCGTGCCGGTGCTGAACCGCTACATGGATCGCTACGGGGCCAAGCGCCACTACGGCTCAAACTTGGTAGCCGTTGATGGGCCCGCCAAGCTGGCCACCTTTGCCTCGACTAGTGAGTCCGGTGACGAGACGCGCACCCAGGTGTCGTTTGATTTCTTGCATGCGGTTCCACCTCAGGTCGCGCCCGAGTTCATCAAGGCCAGTCCGCTGGCCAATGCGGCGGGATGGGTTGATGTCGATCCAGCAACCCTTCGCCATACGCGGTTTGCGAATATTTTTGGCTGTGGCGACGTGATCAGCGCACCGAACGCAAAAACGGCAGCGGCTGTCCGCAAACAAGCGCCAGTGGTGGCGCAGAACCTACTGAATACGCTACGCGCCGCCAGCGGGGACTGCCAGTACGACGGCTATGGCTCCTGCCCCCTGACGGTCGAGCGCGGCAAGGTCGTGATGGCGGAATTTGGATATGGCGGCAAGCTATTGCCGACGGTCAAGGCACTAAATCCAACGGTCCCCAGATCGCTCTGGTGGAAAGTTAAAACA
>CALKMT010000161.1 GCA_938091715.1 uncultured Litorivicinus sp. | reverse complement strand
TGGCTAGAACAGTTACCCGAAACCGATCTGGGACGGCTAGCCAGGCGACTGTTAGAGACTGTTCCTGATGAAGACCTAGCAGTGTTAACCCCAGAGGGGTTGTTAGGTCGCACTCAGTGGGCCATGGATCACCTAAAGGGTGAGGGCCCACAAATCGCCGTCTTGAATCCGGACGTTGAACGCGACGTATGGGGCTCTGCGCATAGCATTCTGGCGGTGGCTGTACCCGATTTGCCATTCTTGGTGGACAGCCTGCGCATTGAGGTTCGTCGCTTCGATCAATCCATTCATTTGACCCAAAACCTCGTCTTGCCCCCCGCCGATCCGTTGAATCCAAGCCCCCAGGCCATGGCGGTGGTGTTGCTGGACATTGATCGCATCCAAGACGAGACCGGACGTCGAACGCTGCGTACCGCGATTGCTCAGGTTCTAAATGCTCTGGCGGCGGCGGTGGCGGATTATCCGTTGATGAACGAACAAGCCCAACGCATGGCGGACGAATTGCAGAGTGAGCCTGCGGAATTTATGCGTTGGTTAAGCCAGGATCACTTTACGTTTCTGGGATATGCCAACACCCGGGATGAACGTCTGGGCGTTTGCAGCCTAAAAGCCGAGCTGGCGCAGTTTACCCAAGCACCCGCGGGCACCCTGTGGTTTGACAAGGCGCCTTTTCGCTCGCAAATACATCGCGCGGCCTACATGGATCGGGTGGTCCTGACGACAGGGCGGGGAAAAAGCCTGGTCGAGCACCACTTTTTGGGCCTGTACACCTCGCGGGTTTATCAAGAGTTTTCGGTCGACATCCCGGTGGTACGGGAAAAGATCCACCATGTGCTGACGACCTGCGGGTTTACCCCCGGCGGCCATAACTACAAGCAGCTCAGTCAAATACTGCAGGTATTCCCCCGGGACGAGCTGTTGCAAATCGAGGCTGAGGAACTGGCCCGTCAAGCACTGAGCGTGCTGCGCCTGCAGGAGCGGCGTCGCAGCCGGCTAACCTTGCGCCATGACCGGGTGGGTAACTTTGCCACGGTGATTTTGTACGTGCCCCGGGATCGCTATGACACCGAGCTGCGTTGGGCCGTGCAACAAATGCTGCAGCAGGCCTTGCAGGCCAGCGATATTGAATTCAACACGACCTTTAGTGAATCCGTGCACACCCGGGTCCAGTTCATTGTCCGCCTGGGCGCGCAAACCCCAACCGTCTCAGAGGCCGAATTGCAAGCCCGAGTCGAGCAACTGATCTTGAGTTGGGAAGAGGGGCTGGCTGAGGCGTTGGCGGAGGAGCATGGGGAGGTCGATGGCCAAGCATTGCTCAAGGGCTTCGGCCAGCAACTGCCCGCAGGTTATCGAGAGGACATGGCCCCGCCCCGGGCAGTATTGGATATTCATCACCTTAGTCGTTTGTCCGCCAGCAACCCACTCAGCCTGAGTCTGTATCAAGACCTGGCCACCCAAAGCGTTCACCTAAAGCTTTATCACTGGCAGCGTCCGATACCCTTGTCCGATGCCTTGCCGATGATGGAGCACTTGGGCGTGCGGGTGTTGGCCGATCAAACCTATGCGGCCAGGGATCGTGGTTGGTACATACACGACTTCACCCTTCAGGTGGGGGGTGCCGAATCCACCTTGGCCGACTGGCGGACCCACTGGCAGGACGCGTTCGCGGCCTGTTGGCATGGCCAGACAGAAAGCGATCGATTTCACGGCTTGGTGCTATCGGCCGGGCTCAGTTGGCGCGACATTGCGGTGTTGCGGGCCTTATCCAGCTACATCAAACAAATTGGGTTTGAGTTAAGCCGCGAATGGATGGCGGGGACCCTGGTGGCTCATCCGGCGTTAGCCAAGGAACTGATTGCTCTGTTTTATGCCCGCCATGAACCGGGTCGGTCAGCCAACCTACAGGATCGAGTGCTGGATCGACTGAACGGCTTCATCGACGGCGTGGCCGGGTTGAACGAGGATCGTTTGATGCGGCGGTTCCGGGATTTGATTATGGCCACGGATCGAGTCAATTTCTTTCAGCCCGTTGGGCCCAAGGATGTGGTTAGTTTGGCCTTCAAAGTGGCCCCGTCGCGAATGGATGACCTACCCAAACCAGTGCCGATGCACGAGATCTTTGTCTACAGCGCTCGGGTCGAGGGCGTGCACTTGCGGGGTGGCAAGGTCGCCCGGGGCGGCTTGCGCTGGTCAGATCGATTGGAGGACTACCGCACCGAGGTACTGGGGTTGGTCAAGGCGCAGCAGGTCAAAAACGCGGTCATTGTCCCCGAGGGCGCCAAGGGTGGATTTGTTCCCAAACAGTTGTCTGGGGATCGAGATGCGATTCAAGCCGAGGCGATTGCCGCCTATCAAGAATTCATCCGCAGTCTGCTTAGCCTGACCGATAACTTGGTCGAACAGAAATTGGTGCCGCCCAATGACACGGTGCGCCATGACGATGACGACCCTTATCTGGTGGTGGCGGCAGACAAAGGCACGGCGACGTTTTCGGATATCGCCAATCAGATCGCCGTGGACTCGGGATTCTGGTTGGGCGATGCGTTTGCTTCCGGGGGTTCGGCGGGTTACGACCACAAGAAAATGGGCATTACCGCCAAGGGCGCTTGGGTTAGCGTTATTCACCATTTCCGCGAAACTGGACGTGATCCCAGTGCGGATCCTTTCACGGCGGTGGGCATTGGCGATATGAGCGGCGATGTGTTTGGCAACGGCATGCTGTTGTCCGACCAAATGCAGTTGCTGGCGGCCTTTAATCACCTGCACATTTTTGTTGATCCCACGCCAGATCCGGTGCGGTCTCATGCCGAGCGCCAGCGCTTGTTCGCGCTGCCACGCTCGGGTTGGAAGGACTACGATCCGGACATGATCAGCCAAGGGGGCGCGGTCTTTGACCGATCGGCCAAGTCGATTGACCTGTCCCCTCAGGCGGCCAAGGCGCTGGGCGTGACCGCCGGTTCTCGGACCCCGAACCAACTAATCCGGGAAATATTAATGGCCCAGGTGGATTTGTTGTGGAACGGGGGCATTGGCACCTATATCAAGGGCGCGCAGGAAACCCATCTGGCGGTGGGCGACAAGGCCAACGATGCAATCCGCATCGATGGGCATCAAGTTGGCGCCCGCATCCTAGGCGAGGGGGGCAACCTGGGTGTGACTCAACTGGGCCGAGTGGAGATGGCTCTGAACGGCGTTTTGGTGAATACCGACTTTATCGACAACTCGGCCGGGGTGGATTGCTCGGATCACGAGGTCAACCTAAAGATCTTGCTGGGACAGCGTGAGCTGGCCGGGGAGTTAACCCGCAAGCAACGGGATCGCTTGTTGGAGTCGATGACGGACGAGGTGTCGGATCTGGTGTTGTCCAACAACGACCATCAGGCAGGTGCTTTGGGGATTGCGGCCTTTGACTCGGAGCGCAATGGATTCGAATTGGCTCGCTTTGTTCAGGTGCTCAGCGAGCGGGGTGAGTTAGACCCCGAGCTTGAAGGGTTACCCAGTGACATTGCTGCACGACAGGCGCAGGGGCAACCGCTGACCCGTCCTGAGTTAGCCGTGTTGATGTCGACCGCTAAGAATCGACTCAAGCGTGGTTTGATTGGATTGGAACAAGACGCCGCGGTTGCCGTGGTGGCGGCGGATGCGTTTCCTGCATCACTGCGCCAGGCTTACGCGCTGGAAATTCAAGCGCACCGATTGCGTCCGCAGTTGGTCGCAACCCAGATGGCCAACGCCATGGTGCACTACTTGGGAATCGCCGTGGCCCATCGGCTAGAGCAATTGTCCGGCACCGGGGCAATCGGGGTCGCCAAGGCGTTCCAAGTGGCTCGTCTGTGCTTTGATTTGGACCGTCGATGGGAGCAGTTAGAAGCCCTGCCGGCCAGCGTTCCGGTGGATTTGCGGCGTGAGTTGTTGTTGCGTATGTCGACCATTATTCGTCGCGTGACCCGATGGATTCTGCGCCGCCACGGGGGCGAGATTGACGTGCGAACCTTGGTGGATCGCTATCAATCGGGCATGTCCGAGCTGACGCTAGGGTTACCCAAATGGCTCAGCGGTGCTCCGCTGGAGCATTTTGATCGCTATCGTCAAACCTGGATCGAGCAGGGGGTCCCCGAGGACTTAGCAGCCTATCTGGCCAGTGCACCCAGCCTGACGACCGGGCCTGCGGTGATCGAGGCGGCATTGGAAACCGGCCAGTCCATCAAGGCCGTGACGGGACTCTACCTGGCGGTGGGCGAGCACCTGGGCTTCCAGCGTTTTGCGTCTTGTGTAAACGGACTCAGTGTGACCTCGAGCTGGGAGGCTAGGGCGCGGGATGGATTCCGCGATGACCTAGACCGTGCCTACCATGCCTTGGCGAGCAAAATCTCGGTGGGACGCAAATCCCCGGATGCCCAGGTTCAGGCCTGGATGGCCGAGCGCCCGCATACGATGGCCCAGTGGCAAGAGTTGGTTCAGGCAGCCGCCGAGGCGGGCAATCGGGCCTATCCGGTCATGACTGTGGCCGGCCGCGAGTTGGGTCTGTTGCCGGATGCCACGCGCTGACTTTGCCTTAAGCCTATCCCCCGATCAGATTAGCGAGCTTTATCGGGGGGCTCGGGTGTGCCACGCGATCAGCGTCCAGGGGCTTAGGATCGAGTTTCCGGCTATGGCTCTGCGGCCGTATGTTACGCACGCGGGTGTTCATGGCCAGTTTCGTTTGGACTACAGCCCAAGCGGGAAATTTCAACGATTGATCCAGTTAAATCGTAAAAACTGATACCCTGTGCGCGCCATTGATTCACCGACAGGAAGTCCATGTACTCACTACTGCGGCCCGCTTTATTCGCGCTTGATCCCGAGCGTGCGCACGATTTAACGCTCGCCAGCTTATCCCGCGTCGGGGCCCTACTGGGACCGGGCAGCGTCCCGGAAGCACGTCCGATCGAGCGTATGGGATTGCGATTTAACAACCCCATCGGGTTAGCCGCGGGTTTGGACAAAGACGCCACCGCCTACGACGGTCTGGCCCGGTTGGGATTCGGCTTCATTGAAGTGGGCACCGTGACGCCCTTGGCTCAGCCCGGCAATGCCAAGCCCCGGATGTTTCGCCTGCCAGAATCGGATGCGGTGATTAACCGGATGGGATTCAACAATCACGGATTGGCCGCCTTGCTGGACCGGGTGTCCCAGCGCCGATACTCGGGTGTTTTGGGCATCAACTTGGGTAAAAACAAAGACACGCCAGCCGAATTGGCCAGCAGTGACTACGTCAAGGGCCTCGAGGCGGTGCACAAGGCGGCGGATTACGTGACGGTCAACCTGTCCAGCCCGAATACCCCCGGGCTTCGTGACCTGCAATTGGGGGCGGCACTGGACGAGTTAATGAACACCTTGTCCCAAGCCCGTGCCCGGTTGGCGGATCGTGACGGCCTGCAAACGCCGTTGCTGGTCAAATTGGCACCCGACTTGGCCAACGAAGACTTGGACGCCATGGCGGATCAGCTGATCGCCAGCGGTGTTGATGGAATCATTGCCACCAATACCACGATTGTGCGGTCCGCGGTTCAGGGCCAGCGTCACGCGGATGAAGCCGGAGGGCTGTCTGGTGCACCGGTCTACGAACGAGCGCTCGAGGTGATCCAGCGCTTGCGGGCGCGCCTGGGGAATGAAGTAACCCTGGTGGGTGTCGGTGGAATCGATTCCCCAGAACGGGCGATCGAGCGTTTAAACGCAGGCGCCGATTTAATTCAGCTCTACACGGGCTTGATTTACCAAGGACCTGGCTTGGTCAAGCGCTGTATTCGCGCCTTGCAAACAGACCCGCTTGTGGCGGGTCTATCAAGCGTTCAGGGGTGATTGGACGCTTGTTTCAGTGCCCCGGCCTGTTAGGCCATCATGGGGTTGGATTGGATCCCGGACACCCCAACACGGCCATCCCAAAGATCGGCTCGTCCATCGCGCCAACCGGCTAACCAGTCGGCTCGTTGCGTCGTTGGACTCTCGTCTTTGGAGCGGCCGGAGATCCCGGCTTGATAGCCCTTTAGATATGCACGGCGATGGACGTCTCTTTTATGTTTCTTCATCCTGTAAACCTCGCAGAGTGTGTTGCGAATTAAGGCTCATACCATCGAGCCCCCGCAGGCGCATACTGCCACCTACATGACTAACGGTAGCAAATGAAACTAATTATGTCGGCCCCCGGTGGCCTTGAAGATCTCGTGTCCCAGCAGTGCAAGGACTTAGGCTGTGATGTGGAACACGTCACCGCCGGGGAAGTCCGGGTGGATCTTGAGGATCCGGCCCGGGTCTACGATCTATTGCTGTGGTTACGGCACACCTCCCGGGTGGTGCTGTCACTAGCAGAGGGCATGATTGACGGCCCAGACGCGCTCTATCGTTTGGTTCAAAAGGTAGATTGGACCCGCCATTTGCCGGTGGTGCCGGGGTTTCGGGTCGACGTGTTTGGCCGCGCCGAGTGGCTGCGTGACGACCGCTATGCCGCCCGGGTAGCCAAGGACGCCATCGTTGATCAGTTTTGGGACAAGCTAGACGAGCGGCCGAACACCGGCCCCGATGAAATTAATCGAGTGGAGGTCCGCATTTTCCGTGGCCGTGCCACCATCGGCCTGAACCTGGCGGGCGAGGCACTTGACCGGCGGGGCTACCGTTTGCCGGGGCATCCGGCGACATTGCGCGAGGGAATTGGTGCGGCGCTGTTGGATCGCGCACGTTGGACGCCAGAGACGCCCCTGTTCGATCCTTTTTGCGGGTCGGGCACCCTGATCCTAGAGGCCGCCATGGTGGCCTCGGGTACCGCGCCAGGATTGTTTCGAGACAACGCCATCGAGCACTGGCTGCGGTTTAAACCCCAGGCCATGGAAGCGGCCCGCCAGCGGGCACAGAAGCGGCGCCGGGATCCGCCTCGTGAGCCCCGCCTGTGGGGCCGGGACGTGGATCCGGCCTTTATTGAACTGGCCCGGGCGCAAGCCAAGCAGCTGGGGTTGGCGGACTGGGTCCGCTTTGAAGTCGCCAGTGTCGATGAGTTGCCCACGGTTGATCGCCCCGACGAGTGGTTGGTGTTGACCAATCCGCCCTGGGGCAAGCGTTTGGCCACGCAGGACCTAGAGCCCCTGTATCAAAGCCTGGGGCAGCAAATGAAGGCGCACTGGCCGGGGGCAAAGCTTGCGGTGTTAACCGACCGGGTTTCTCTGTCCCAGGCCTTGGGCCTGCGAGTGGGGCGACGCAACGCCATTTCGGCGGGACCGGACAAGCTGCAACTGAACCATTACGACATTGGGTTGCCCGACGGTCACACCCCACAGTCGGTGGAACCCGCGGCAGACCTGGCTGCCCGTCTGAATAAACGCTGGAAGCACCTACGTAAATGGGCCAATCGCCAAGGCATCCAGGCCTATCGTATCTATGACGCGGATCTACCCGAGTACGCCTTTATGGTGGATCTGTACGGCGATCGAGTGCACGTCGCTGAATATGCGCCGCCTAAACAGATTGATCCGGTGGTGGCACGTCGCCGCCGGGAACAGGCCTTGGTCACCATTGCGCAGGTCTTCGACCAGCCAAAGGAGCAAATCGTGTTCAAAACCCGGGCGCCTGGGGGGGATTACGAGCGCAACGAGGACGATCTTTGGCTGACCGTCGACGAGGAGGGCGCACGACTGCGTACCAACTTGACGCGCTATAACGATACCGGCGTATTTCTGGACCATCGAGGTGCCCGGCGTTGGCTGGCCAAGCATGCAGATGGCAAGGATTGCTTGAACCTGTTCAGCTACACCGCCACGGCCAGTGTGCGCATGGCCCTGGCCGGAGCCCGCAAGGTCGCCAGTGTGGATTTGTCCCCGCGCTATACCCGTTGGGCCGAGCAAAACTATCGCATGAATGGCCTGTCCACCGACCAGCACCCCTTGATTCAGGCGGACGTGATCAAATGGTTGTACGACGCGCCGGATGCGATTTATGACCTGGTCTTGCTTGATCCGCCGACTTTTAGCAACAGCGCCCGAACCGATACGGTGTGGGATATCAAGAAAGACTCAGCGGTGCTGTTAAGCGAAGTGCACCGCGTATTGCGACCCGGGGGGCAGTGCCTGTTCTCCAACAACGCCAAGGGTTTCAAATTGCTCAAAGAGGTCCACGAACAGTGGGGCCAGGTCGAGAGTCTGACCGAGCAAACACGGGACCAAGACTGTCCGTTAAGCCATCGATCGGGGCACAAGAGCTGGTGGCTGACCAAATCCTGTTAATGCACACCGGTGCCTGTCACCTGTGCGAGCAAGCCGAGGCGTTGTTGCACGCCTTGGATCTGGCCTACGTTCCTTGCGAGATTACCGAGCGTGCTGACTGGCTTGAGCGATATGGCATTCGGATCCCAGTCCTGGTGATCGAGGATCGAGAGCTGGGCTGGCCATTTTCTGCGGACGAGGTTCAGGCGTTTGTGAAGCCGACTCGGTGAGCGCTGCGCCAGGCCAGGCACTGCCCGTGGTGTTGGTGATCGACGACAACCCTGATGATCGACTCAAGATTCGCTGGATGCTGTCCCGCGAGCGCCCAGTGGCGTTCCACGAGGCCGAGGGTGCCGTTCAGGGTCTGGCGCTGTGGGCGCGCATCAAGCCAGATTTAGTCCTGTTGGATTTGAGTATGCCGGACGGGCGAGGCGAAGAAGTCCTGCGCCTGGCCCGCCAGCAGCGATGGGGCGATCCGCTGGTGATTGCGGTGTCCGAGCTGGCCTTGCCGGATCGGGTGTCATCCCTGGCTCAAGAGGGGGTTAAAGGGTTTCTGCCCAAGGACCGATTAACCCAGGATCTGCTGTCCCATGCGATCGAACAAGTCACCGAGCGGGTCAGGGTGCGCGGGCGTATTATTGATCAGCAGGCCCGTCTGGACCTGGCCTGTCAGCAGCTGGCTAAGGCCGTGGACGATTGTGGCTTGGCCTACGCCGAGCTAGGGCAAAGCGTCAGCGAGCAAGATCCACCGCCAATCCGGCTGCTAAAGCGCAGTTTGCAGCGCGGCAGCCAAGCGATGAGCGAGCTGGCCACTGAGTTGTCCGACTACGCAAGTACTCAGCCAATGTCCCCGTCTGGCCAGTGCACCTGGGGTGATGCCAGATCTGCGCTGACCGACTTGCTATCCGATCGACTAGAAGTGCGGGGTCAGTTGGACGAGGCGACCCCTTTGGGTGTGGATGCGGCCGAGTGGGTGAATCTGATCCAGGCGCTGGTCGAGCACATACCACCCCAAGAACCCCGCCGGTCTGCGACGGTGTCGGTGGACGTCGAATCGCAGGCGCCCAACTTGGTGGTGTCAATACCGCATCTGGCGCATGAAATCGCGGCCCTCTGGCCTATGAAAACTCCCGATTCAGAGCCGGGCGAGCGGCGCTTGGGCCAGGGATTGGGGACATTGATCAAGCGGGTCCGAGGCTCGCAAATTCAGTTGGCAGTCAGCCAAGACCCCAAGAACGGATTTTGTCTCGTTATTCGCCTACCCAATGGTGCTAGTACCCCTAGCAAAGCCTAGGGCCAGTCCTACACTTCAGCCATGTTTGAAGACTGTATGTACGAGTGGGTATCCGGCGCGCTGTATCGGCTGGAAGATCGTCAGTGGCGGGCGCTAAACCGAGCGGCCGAGCATTTTGCCGATCTGAACGATGGCCTGTGGCAACAATGGCCATATTTAGTCGAGGCGGATGCCCCCTGCAGCGGTCAATTGACTCACCCCGAGCGCGGCCAAATTCGTTGCGAGGTCATCCCAGGCGATCCCACATACTTGCGTATTCTTGAGCCCCAGGCAGAGGGTGCATACCTCGCCATGCGAGACAATCTTTTGGACATGATTCGGCGCGAGTTTCAGGCGCCCCTCGAAGCGTTACTGCAGGGATTTCGTGAGGTCAAGTCACCGACCGGGGCACCGGATTGGAATCGCGCTGCGGGCCATTTGTTGGCGCCGGCCTCGCAAATTTTTCGGCTGCTGCCCAGTGTCATGCAACTGGCCGAATTGCACGGACATGAACGACTCAATTCCGACGAGCGAATCGAACTGGCCAGTTTTTTGCCTGAATTAATTGCTGAATTCGAATCCGGTGCCAGTCGCAAGGGCATCCGTATCGATTTCAGCGCCGGCGATAAATCATTGGGTGCGCTGTACGGATCGGGGTATTGGTTGCGCAATGCCCTGCGCGCATTGATGCGGGACGTGCTCGACAACGCCGAGGACAACACAGACGTCCGTCTGGTGGCCCGTCAAATGCCCTACATGCTGAATTTAATGATCCGGGTGGTGGGCGGTATCGGTCAGAGGGGATTGAGCAAAGAATTGCAAGACGAGCGGCCGCTGGTGCCTCGGGACGGAAAAATGGATCCCAAGCGGGTCGAGTTACACCTTGCGTATGCCATACTGAAACGCATGGGCGGCAACTTTAAGTTTAAGTCCGGCGGCCTGGGGGTCGAATACATCATCGAGATCCCGACCGGCCAGGGCCGAGGGGCCAACAGCGAAGCGCAAGCCACGCTGGCATCCCAACAGGCCGAGCAATACGCCAAGGACATGGCGATGTTAATGGAAGCGGTCGCCAAACGATCAAAACAGTAAGGAAAAAATGTGACAAAACGAGTCCTGGTCGTGGATGACCAACCTGAGCTCAGAAAACTCATCACCATGACGTTGCAGATGGGGGATTACGAGGTCGAAGAGGCCGAAGACGCGACACAAGGTTATGAAAAAGTTAAGTCATTTCGTCCCGACATTTTGTTGTTGGACGTCATGATGCCCGGTGAAATGGATGGATATCAGTTGTGCGAGAAGTTAAAAAGCGATTCAAATTATGCCGACTTGGCGGTCATTCTGCTGACCGCGCGGGGTCAGGCCTCGGACATCGAGCAGGGCGAGAAGGCCGGCGCGGATCGGTACTTGGTCAAGCCCTTTTCGCCGTTGCAGCTCGTGCAAGCTGTGCGCGAGCTTACGCAGTAGCCGCTGGACTAATGTTTTTGGCCCCTTGGGCCAGCGCAGACAGTTTTACCTTTTCGGTCGTGCCGCAACAAAACGCCATTAAAACGGCGCAGGTGTGGGCGCCCGTTATGGACTATTTGGCGCAAGTCACGGGACATGATTTTAAGTTGCGTACCGCCAAGGACATCCCGGCCTTCCAAGACGGTTTGGCCGAGGGTATTTATGATTTTGCTTACATGAACCCCTATCACTACACGACCTACAGTGAGTCTGCAGGCTACCTGCCACTGGTTCATCGCGCGGGCAACGGTATTCGAGGGGTGGTGGTGATCAAGAAAGGCAGCCCCATTCGATCGTTAATGGATCTCGATGGACGCGTGTTGGGCTTCCCTGCGCCGGCGGCCTTTGCGGCGACCTTGATCAACCGGGCTGAAATTAAAGCTGCGGGTGCCACGGTGACGTCCAAGTACACCAGCTCCCACGATTCGGTTTATCGCGCAGTGGCGGTGGGCTTGCTGGACGCAGGGGGCGGTATCGGCCGAACTCTCAAGGCGGCGGATCCCAAAGTTCGTGATCAGCTCGAAATCTTGCACACCACGCAGGAGTACACGCCCCATGCGGTGGCCGTTTTGCCCTCGGTGGATGCGAGCTTGCGTCGACAAGTGCAGCAGGCCTTGATGGATATGCAAGACCCTGCGTTGCTGGATCGGTTAAAAATCAGCGGCTGGCAAGCGGCGGTTGACTCCGATTGGGACGACGTGCGGGCGCTTAATTTGCAGGCCATTCAATAGATGACACTGCGGTTCAAAACCATCGTGGCCGTTGGCCTAGTCGAGGTGGTGGTCTTGGTGGCCCTGGGATATTCAACCCTGACAGCGATGCAGCGTTCAGTGACTGCCGAGTTTCAGGGGCGGACACAAGCCACCCACCAACTGCTGGCCAGTGTCGCCAAAGGCGCATTGATTGCATTTGACCTGGCCCGGCTTGATGGCGTGATCGAGCAGGTCGTCAAGAACGATGATGTGGCCTACGTTGGGGTCAGCGCGGGAGGGCAGTGGGTGTCCTTTGCCGGGATTGACGCCGATATCGGAGCACGGATTGATCTTGCGCCGACTGGACTGGCCGATCAGTTGTATGACACCCGTGAGGCGGTCGAGGAAGCGGGCACGGTGTTTGGTCAAGTGCATATCGGCTTTGATGTCAGCGCGATCCAAAATCAAATGGACACGGTGCGGGCCCGTTTTGGTGTGATTGCTGTGATTGGCCTATTGACGTCGGCGGCCCTGTCCTACGTGTTTGGCAGCTGGCTCAGTCGTCGAGCGCAACGGCTGATCAACGCATCGGAGCGGTTGGGCAGGGGCGACTTTAATGCACTGATGGTGGATCGCGGCCGTGATGAGTTCGCCGACCTGTCGCGCAGCTTTAATCACATGGCCGAACGCTTGCGATCCGAGGCGGAGCAGCGCGAGCGAGCCCTGACCCAAGCGAGAGATAACGAAGCGGCCTTAAAAATCCGCAGCGACGAGGTCGAGCGCTACAACCAACTGTCCAACCTGCTGAATGTCATTCAACTAAACGTCATCCTGAACCCCCTACAGCAGATTTACAGCCCGGCCTTGACGGACGACTTGCTTGAGTTGACCGATTCGGAAGTGGGATTTATCGCCAGCATTGACGAGATCGATTCGGATGGGGTCTTGCCCATCAACGCCTGGGCCGATCGCAGTGGCTCAGTCGAGATCAGTGAGTTGATCAAAAGGCACACCGGGTTTGCACGCTGGAAGCAGGGTCAGGCGGATGAATTTGGATTTGAGTCGGTGGGACATTTTGTCTCGTCCAGCCGCAAAATCACCGAGGTGATCGACGATCCAGAGTTGGCCCGGCATTTTAGATACGGGGCGTTCCTGCCGGTGATACAGCGTGGTCAAGTCACTGCCATGTTTGGATTTTTGCGTTCCAGTGCGCCTTACAACGAAACCCTGGAAAACTTTATTCAGCCCCTGATTACCACCTGCTCCCAGTTGGCCGATGCGGCCAAGAACAACGTGGCTCGGGTTCAGGCCGAACAGGAACTGCAAACCTCCGAGGCCACCATCCGGTCAATCTTAGAATCGGCAGACGATGCGATTATGACGCTGACCGAATCGGGCGTGGTGGCCAGTGCCAACCGCGGCGCGGGCAAGGTCTTCGGTATCGCCTCGGACGAGCTGATTGGTCTGTGGTTTGGTGAGTTGTTGGATACCCAGCGACGGATGCAGATTACCCAAGACGGCGTCGGGGTCCTGTTGCCCGAGGCCGATGGCGAGGTCCTGAACCTTGAGGCCCATCGATTGTCGGGGGGCACGGTACCCATTGAAATGTCCCTTAGCCCGATGGCACTTGAGGGAGAGAATCTGTACACCGCGGTGGTGCGGGATGTGACCGAAAAACGCCAGGCACAGGAGGCACTTAAGCGTTATTCCAATCAATTAGACAGCATCCTGAGTTTGTCTGGAGACGGGTTTATTGCTTTTGATTCTGCCGGTCGAGTGGGGTATGCCAACCCAGCCTTTGAAAAACTGTTTGACGTGGATTGCCAAGCCGAACCGGCGCAAACGATGGAGTCCTTGTCGCGCCGTTTGGTAGCGAATGCTGAAAATTGGCAAGTGAGTTTGCCAGATTTGGCCGATGGCCAGTCTTATCGAATCAAGGTGCTAAAGCCTGCTCAGCGCTACTTGCAGGTCACCGCCCGGACCATGCTCGGCGACGATGGCGAATCCTTGGGCAAGGTGATGTACTTCCAGGACGTGACCCACCAGACCGAAGTCGACCGTATGAAATCCGAGTTTCTATCCACGGCGGCCCACGAACTTCGCACGCCGCTGGCCAGTGTGTACGGCTTCAGCGAGCTGTTAATGTCGATCGACTACGACAAAGAGACCCGCAACGATTTGCTGGAGACCATTCACAAGCAGGCCTCTCGCCTCACCAAGCTGATCGATGAACTGCTGGACTTGGCTCGAATTGAAGCCCGAGCAGGCAAGGATTTTGATATAAAATCCGGTGACTTACGGGGTTTTCTTCAGGACCTGTCTGGCAGTTTTGTCATGCAGAACGACGACCGTTTGTTGGCAGTGGAGCTGCCGGATCAGTTGCCGGCGGTAGCCTTTGACGAGGATAAACTAGCCCAGGCGGTCAGCAACATCATCAGCAACGCCTACAAGTACAGCCCGGATGGCGGTGACATCAGCTTGTCGGCCATTCAAGTGGGCCATCAGGTCGGGATTCAGGTTCAAGATTCGGGACTGGGCATGTCAGACGAAGCGGTTAAACGCATCTACGATCGTTTTTATCGCGCGGATCCCAGCTGCAACATTCCAGGCACCGGATTGGGCATGTCGGTGGTCAAGGAAATTATCGACATTCATGGTGGCCAAATCGATATCGAATCCGAGTCGGGGCAGGGCACCACCGTGACCCTGTGGCTGCCCCAAGACCAGCAGCTAGCGGTCGGCTA
>CALKMT010000160.1 GCA_938091715.1 uncultured Litorivicinus sp. | reverse complement strand
GATAATCAGACCCGCTTGGTTTTTCTAAACATGCAGGGATCCTTGTCAAATCCCATGCGGCAGAATCTGGAGACTCAGGGCTTGTCGCGAAACATTTCTTCAATCTCGTCCCAGTCCGGGAAACGTTGCTGCTTGGGCTGTGCGATTAACTCGAGCCCCAGCGCATCCAGATATCGTTCCAAGATGTCTAGCGAGCCATAAAACCGGGCGTTTTCGATTTGCGACAAGGTGCTGGGGTGTATTCCGGTCACCCCAGTCCAATACTTTTGGGTCTGTCCGCCAGCCTTGCGCGTCTGCCGCGCAAGCTCTCCAACCTGAATTCTGCTGCTCATTTCTTTACCATATAGCAAAGTTTTGCTAAATAGACTTAAAATTTTGCTATATAGCAAACAAATGACGGCCAATTTGGCGTCCACCCCCCGCCAGCACACCAATAATTTTCACCCACCGCCGAACAATTTTCGCTAGCGGCCGCCGCCGCACTGGATTAATCTGCGCGCGAATTTTCCGAGGCCACCGCCATGCAACACAAGCGATACAACGCGTATAACCCTTTGTTCAGCGGCAGCGAGCTGCTAAGCGCATCCATCTTTCCCCTGCGCCTGATTGACCGTGCCCTGGGCAGTGTTGGTCGCATGAACGCGCAGTTGGATCACAGTGACTCGCTGGGCAACGCATACCCGCGCAAACGCGGCCCCTTCGGCTAGTTACAAACCCGTTGCTGAACCCGAGCCAGCCGCCCGCGCTCGTTTGAGTTCAGCAACTGATACTTCAGCGCCACCCGAGTAAAGCGCAGCACATATTCGCACCGAAACGCCAAATTCGGCGGCAACCACTCACCCGGATCCTGAGCGCCCTTGGATCGATTCAATCGCGAACTGACCACCAGCAGATTTGCCGGATCGTTATAAAACGCCCGCTTTTGCCCCGACGACCAGGCATACCCACCCCGGGAATGCGCCCAGGCCACAGGCACCACATGATCGATATCGACTTGATTGGCGCGGTAATAGAGTTGCCCACTATACGGGTCCAACCAGCGCCCGCCGATCACACGACAACCATTGGTGCTATAGGCCACCTGGCCGGTGTTCATGGATTCCAGCATTTCATGGCGCGTGGACAGACAGTCACCGTCCTGATCGGCCCAACGGCCGTATTCACGGCGATCATAGGCATAGGGCGAGCCAGTGCTCTGGGATTGGCCCCCACCGTTATGGCAGTGATAGGGCTGCGAGCCTGCGTGGCAGCCCTCGGAATTGGTACGCCCGGGATGCGCCGCGGCCCACCCCGAGGCCAGTAGCAAAATGACTAAGAGTCGGTACATACCCCAAGGGTAACGAGAACTGGATCACAGTTCTAATAACAGCCGCGACTCAGTCCGTTGTCGCTTTGACGCCTTCAACACCCGCCGAGCCCTGCAACAACTCGTCCTGGCCCATGACTTGCGATTCCGCTTCGGTGTACAGGCGCGAGCGCGTCAAAAAACGCTTGCCCGTTGGGCCCTCGACCGAAAACATGCCGCCCCGTCCGGGCACGACATCAATGATCAGGTGTGTGTGCGACCAGTACTCCCACTGATCGTGGGCGATATAAAAGGGCTGGCCGCCGACCATGCCCAGAAAAATATCCCGCGAGCCTACTTTGAATTCGCCCCGGGGATAACACATCGGCGCCGACCCATCGCAACAGCCGCCGGACTGGTGAAACATCAGCGGACCGTGAATGGGCAACAGCGACTCGATCAATTCCAATGTCGCATCGGTGCAACTGACACGTTCAACTTGATACATCTTTCACTTACTCCCAAACAAAACGGGCGACCGAAGCCGCCCGTATGCCGACTGTCGGCCTAGAAGAACCCAAGCGGGTTTTCGTCGTAGGACACCAGCAGGTTCTTGGTCTGCTGATAGTGCTCCAACATCATCTTGTGGTTCTCACGCCCAATACCGGACTGCTTGTAACCACCAAAGGCTGCGTGCGCAGGGTACTGGTGATAGCAGTTGGTCCATACGCGACCGGCCTGAATGGCGCGACCGAACTTGTACGCCGCATTGGCATCCGCCGTCCAAACACCCGCACCTAAACCGTACAGGGTGTCGTTAGCGATTTCGATGGCTTCCTCATCGGTCTTAAAGGTCGTGACCGATACCACGGGGCCAAAGATCTCTTCTTGGAAGATGCGCATCTTGTTATGGCCCTTGAACGCCGTGGGCTGAACATAGAAGCCGTCCTCGTAACCCTCGGCCACATCGCCACCGAACAGGACTTCTGCGCCCTCTTCCTTGCCAATCGACAGGTACGATTTGATCTTTTCGTACTGCTCGGCACTGGCCTGGGCACCGACCATGGTGCTCTCGTCAAATGGGTTGCCCTGGGTGATTTGCTTGGCGCGCTCCTGGACCATGGCCATGAACTCGTCATAGATGTCCTCGTGGATCAAGGCGCGCGACGGGCAGGTGCAGACCTCGCCCTGGTTGAAGTACGCCAACAGGAAGCCCTCAACGCACTTTGAGATGAACTCGGAGCTCTGGCCCATGATGTCCTTGCGGAACACGTTCGGGCTCTTGCCGCCCAGCTCCAGGGTGACCGGAATCAGGTTTTCACTGGCGTACTGCATGATCAGCTTGCCCGTGGTGGTTTCACCGGTAAAGCCAACTTTCGCCACGCGGTTGCTGCTGGCCAGGGGCTTACCGGCTTCCAGACCAAATCCGTTTACGACGTTGATCACGCCTGCGGGCAACAGATCCCCAATCAGCTCCATCATGACCATGATGCTGAAGGGTGTTTGCTCCGCCGGTTTTAGCACCACGGCGTTACCGGCCGCCAATGCCGGCGCCAGTTTCCAGGCCGCCATCAAAATCGGGAAGTTCCACGGAATGATCTGGGCGACTACGCCTAGGGGCTCGTGGTGGTGATACGCCAGGGTGTTCTCGTCCATCTCGCCGATGCTGCCCTCTTGGGCGCGGATAACGCCTGCGAAATAGCGGAAGTGATCCACGGTCAACGGGATGTCGGCGTTCATGGTTTCACGAATCGGCTTGCCGTTGTCCAGGGTATCGGCCAGGGCCAACAGATGCAGGTTGGCTTCGATGGTGTCGGCAATTTTGTTCAGAATGTTCGAGCGTTCGGTGGTGCTGGTCTTGCCCCAAGCCGGCGCAGCGGCGTGAGCGGCGTCCAGTGCAGCATTGACGTCGTCCGCATTGGAACGGGCGATTTCACAGATCGACTTGCCGCTGGTGGGCGAGATGTTGTCGAAATACAAACCGCTCTTGGGCTCGACGAATTGGCCGCCGATAAAGTTTCCATAGCGTGCTTTGGGCTGCAGGGGTGAACCTGGGGTACCTGGATAGGCATGAACTGACATAGTGACGTCCTCGTGTTGTCTTTATTGTTGTGATCGCATGGTGCGACACTCAAATGGACAGCACAGCCCGTGCCAGCTTCTAGCTCATTGTTTTACATCACATAACCGTGTTTATCTGTCTCAAGTGTCTCGCTCATCCGATCGTTTGTGTCTCATAATTAAGACAGTCCCTGGCCACGCTTTGACTTTCGACTAAGTGCAGTGGTGCACTGCAACCGGCTACTTTAAACAACAATAAAAATTAAGGCGGTGCGGGATGGGTCAATTGGGTGCAGTACTCCCCTTGGGATCGGAGGACATTCAACGGTCATGGCAACGTTGCTCTGACCGACATGGACTGAATCCTGACGACGCCAGCGCCCTAGGCGACTCGACGCGCAAACCCTCGGAACCGGCACAGGCCCTGTTGGCCATGAGCTCAAACGAGCTCAACCGATTGACCCAAGTGGTCGGACGCAGCGGCCACAGCATTATTGTCACCGACGCCAACGGCACCATTGTCGCCACCCACAACCACTCGACTTATCGACAGGACTTTAACGCCGCCGGCCTAACCCAGGGCCAATGTTGGGGCGAGGCCTTTCGCGGCACCAACGGCATCGGCACCTGCATTGTCGAGCGCCGCCCGACTCTGATTCATGGCGACCAACACTTTGTCCACGCCCACCAGAACCTGTCCTGCGCTGCGGCCCCGATTTTTGACGAGCAGCACAACCTGTTGGCGATTCTGGACACCTCGACCGTTAACCCCTCCCGCGACCCGACCCGCGCCATGCACACCCTAGCGATGGTCACCGAAAGTGCCCGACGGATTGAACAAAACTGGTTCAAACACACCCACCGCACCCATTGGCAATTGGAAATCCAAAGCCAAGAACACGGCCTGGCGCTGTACGCCATCGACGATCGTCAGCGCGTGGTGGGATTGGACTCCAGCGGCCATCGGGCGTTGGCCCTGTCCCAGGATTGGCTGGGCTTTGATTTGGCCCAGGCGCTGGACGCGCCGACCCTGGAAAGCCTGTGGGACACCGCGGACACGGACCTGCGGTTCCATATCCCCATTTTCAGCCACGGCTGCTTTTTAGGCTTTGGGCACCTGGTGCCGCCGGACACCAGTGCGCCGGCGGATGACACCGCGTTTATCCCCCCCAGTCCCGCCCCCAGAACCCCGCTGGAGCGTTTGAACCACGGCGACTCGAAACTAGCCCGCACCATCAAACAGGGCATGCGCCTGATTGATCGCAAGATTCCCGTCCTGTTAAGCGGCGAAACCGGGGTCGGCAAGGACCGTTTCGCTCAGGCCATGCACCAAAGCAGCGAACGGGCCAGCGGCCCAATGGTGGTCCTGAACTGCGCCGCCATCGCCCCCGACCTGATCGAATCCGAGTTGTTTGGCTATGTGCCCGGGGCCTTTACCGGGGCCAACCCCCAGGGGCGCAAGGGCTGTTTTGAGCAGGCCAACGGCGGCACCCTGTTTTTGGATGAGATTGGCGATATGCCCATGGATGCTCAGGCCAAGCTGTTGCGCGCGGTCGAGGATCAGTGCATCACCCCGGTCGGCGGGGAACACTCCATTCAGGTCGATATCGCCCTGATCAGCGCCAGCCACCAAGCCTTGGACGAGGCCGTCGAACAGGGACGCTTTCGCCAGGACTTGCTGTATCGCCTGCGCGGGCTGGAATTACACCTGCCACCGCTACGCTTGCGTCAGGACAAAGAGGCCGCCCTGCGAGCCGTGGCCCGGGAATGCATGAGCGACATGCAACTGAATTTGAAAATATCCGACCCCGCCTGGCAGGCCCTGTTTGACTATCCCTGGCCCGGTAACTTCCGCGAGGCCCATCGCGTATGCGCCAGCACATTCGCCGTGGCGGATAACGGCAGCACGATCCAGGCCACGGATTGGCTGGGCTTGCGCCCCGCCCAGGACACCAGCGTGGCCGAGCAGACCGATCACTTGCATCAGGCGTTGTGTCACCAGGCCTTGGCAGCCTGCGGCGGCAACGCCAGCGCCGCGGCCAAGAAATTGGGCGTCAGTCGGGCCACATTTTATCGCTGGCGGTCGGTCAACTGACCCTGACCCACACCGCTTGCTTCCCAGCCAAATGCCCCAATCCCTGGGATGAGGGGGCAATAATAATGAAACATTGGATCGTGTCAGCCGCGTTTGCGTTGGGGGTGTTCAACGCCCAGGCGGATCAGTTTCATCCGCAATTGGACGAGTTATTCGCGGCCTTGGCCAGCGCCGAACAGCCGGAAACCGCGCGTCAAATCGAGCAAATTATTTGGCGCCACTGGAACGAATTTCCCGACGACTCCGAGTCCCAATACATCTACAACGACGTGGTCGAGGCGGTCAGTTTTGGCCAGGTCAAACGGGGGCTGGATCAGGTCAACAAGGTCTTGGACACCCACCCCGAATTCGCCGAGGCCTGGAACAAACGCGCCACGCTGCGTTATCTAGGGGGCGACCTGCCGGGCTCGGTCGATGACATCATCAAAACCCTGACCCTGGAGCCCCGCCATTTTGGTGCTCTGTCCGGCCTGACCCAGATATTTATCCGCCAGGGCCGTTACACCCAGGCGATTCAGGTGATTGACCAGTTGCGGGCGGTCAGTCCGCAAACCCCGGCCTTTGACGAATGGGAAGCCCTGGCGCGCCAGGGTTTGGCGGATTCGGCTACTTAGGCCCGATTACGGTCTCGCCAGCCCTTTCGGCCTCGCTCTGACCCTGGGCCAAGGCGCGGCTGAATTCGGCCAAGCCTGAAATATCGACCCGGGGATAGGGAATGGTGATCCCCTGCTGATCAAAGGCCTGCTTGATCGCCGCCAACAGCGTCATTTCGGTTGCCTTTAGGTTGTCTCGCCCGACCCAACAGCGAACCAAAAGATTGACCCCGTACTCGCCAAAACTCTCGACCCCGACCACCACGTCCTGGTGATCGACCACGGCATCGGACTGATTCAGCAGATCCGTCAGCACCTGACAGGCCACCTGGACATCGTCCTCGTAGGCAATCGAGACCCGCAAATCGATGCGCCGGATCGGGAAGCGCGAGTAATTGACGATGTTGTTGGAAAACAGCGCATCGTTGGGCACCGTGACCGACCGATTGTCGATGGTACGCAGGGTCGTGGTGAACAGGCCAATGCTGGTCACGCTGCCGGCCACCCCGTTGGCCTCGATGTAGTCAGCCTTTTTGAAAATCTTGTTGACCGCCAACAGGATGCCAGCCGCCAAGTTGCTCAACGAGCTTTGCAGCGCCAGGCCAATTGCCAGGCCCGCCGCGCCGACCGCCGCCAGCAGAGTATTGGTTTGCACCCCCAACGAGCTGAGCGCACTGATCAGTACGAACAAAAACAGAAAGACCTTGAGCGCCGTGATCGCAAGCTCGGCAATCAGCGGCTCGATGTGCAGCCGGTCGGCCATGCGGTCGGTTCGCCGCGCCACCCAAGACAGCGCCAGTGACGCCAAGACGCCCAACACGACGACCTTGATCAGGGCGGTTGCAATACGCGCCACCTCGGCCCCCACCAATGTGTCCCAAAACAGCTCCATGACTCACCTCACCTTGATCGTTGAGTGACTTATCAGGCAAAGCTGCGCGGACGTCAACTGTTGTGTGCAACCTCGCGCTGGGTGGCCTGGCCAATCCGGGGAATGCTGTCCAACGTGGTGCGCCCCTGACAGCCGGGTACTTGGCGCAGCACCGTGCTCAGCCCGTCGGTGCTCCAACTCTCGTGGGGCACGTCAAACAGAGCATCATCCGGCGCCGTGGCCTGAAAACCGGTCCATTGGCGCTCTTCGACGATGCGGGCAAATTCAAAAACGTCCCGAATCTCGCCGACGGTCAGAATGGCAATATTCATGTGCTCGGTGTTACCCAGATCAAAAGGATCTTCTAACACTGCCGCCAGCCGGGTCGAGGCATTGAACTCGTCGGTCCCCGAGGGATGCACCGCGGCAAAGCGAACCGGGATCTTTTGCCCCTCATAGGGCGGCAGTACCCCGGCGTTATAGGTGGCAAACCAAAAATCCAATTGCCCGGCACAATGACCGCGGGGCACATAGATCGACATCTGGTTGCCCCAGGTCACATCCGCATAAATACTCAGGCGCGTTCCGCCCTCGAGTTGTTCCAATTGCCATTCAGATTCCTGGACACCGGCCAGGGCGGTCGTGCTGAGTAACATGGCCAACAGGCCAGATTTTGGGTTCATGCATTCGCTCCTAATGGGGTTTAGGACAATGCTAGTCAGCCATCAGGCGGCAATATCGTAGACAGCGTGAAGAACGGATGGAGAAATTCAGACGAAAAAAAGGGGCGTCGCCGCCCCCTCTTTCGCTCGATCTTAGCGACTCACCACTTGCCATCCAGGGCCTGAACCCGGTCAAAGGATTCGCCGATCAACACACCCAG
>CALKMT010000159.1 GCA_938091715.1 uncultured Litorivicinus sp. | reverse complement strand
GGCTTTGGCAAGCGAGTGCGGGTCGAGGACTTTACGATGAAGGGTCGAGCCGGCCTCGGAATCATTGCCATTGACTGCTCTGAGCGCAACGGTCAACTGGTGGGCGCGGTGCAAGTCGCCCCCGAAGATGACGTCATCCTGATTTCGGATCGCGGCACGATGGTGCGCACCCCAGTCGAGCAGATCAGCGAGTTGGGCCGCAGTGCTCAGGGCGTAACCCTGCTCAAAGTTGCAGGGGAGGAGCAACTGGTCAGCGTGGCTCCCGTGCCGGATACCGGTGAAGACGAGGACTTTGTTGGCGACCAGGATGTCGCTTTGGACAGCTCAGATGCGCCCGCCGATGACGCGGACGTTTAACTTTAGCGCCGGTCCCGCCGGCCTTCCGACCCAGGTTCTACAGCAAGCCCAGGCCGAGCTATTGGATTGGCAAGGGTTGGGCTGTTCGGTGATGGAAATCAGCCACCGGGATCGCCGGGTGGTCGCGATGTTCGAGGCCGCCGAGGCCAAGGTGCGCGCCTTGCTGTCAGTCCCCGAGGACCATGCGGTGTTGTTTTTGCAGGGTGGGGCGACCGCGATGTTCGACCTGATCCCAGCGAACCTAGCGCCCCGTCGGATTCATGTGTTGAACACCGGCGCCTGGTCCGAAAAAGCCATCGCAGCGGCCGAGAAAGTGGCCCAGGTTCAGGTGACCGGTCAGGCGCCTTACACCCAGGTGCCGGATCTGCCGGAAATCGGCGATGTGGACTATTTTCATTATTGTCACAACGAAACGATTCACGGTGTTCGGGTCGCCGAAGCGCCCGATCTGTCCGTACCGGTGGTCTGTGATGCCAGCTCCAGTGTGTTCTCTGAAGCCATCGACTGGAGCCGCCATGACCTGGTTTATGCCGGCGCGCAAAAGAATCTAGGCCCCTCTGGCGTGACGCTCGTGATTGGACGTCGCTCACTGTTTTCGGACTCGGCGTCGGTATCCCCGGTGTTCGATTTTTCGAAACAGGCCAAGGCCGGCAGCATGGTCAACACACCGCCGGTGTATGGCGTGTATTTGATTGACAAGGTGCTGGATTGGATCGACGCGTCCGGTGGCGTTCAGGCCATGCAGCGCCGGGCCGTGCAACGCTCGGACGCCCTGTACCAGGCCATCGATCAGTCCTCGTTTTACACCAACCCGGTGCAAGCCGAGTGTCGTAGTCGAATGAACATACCTTTCTTGCTGGCCGACAGCGCTCTGGATCAGGCCTTTGTCAGCCAAGCGGAGTCCCGGGGCCTGATGTTCCTAAAAGGGCATCGCAGCGTCGGCGGGATGCGAGCGTCGCTGTACAATGCGATCCAAGACGGTGCCGTCGAGGCGCTGATTGATTACATGCGCGAATTTGAGGCACAGCACGCATGAACCTTGATGAGTTACGTCAGGCCATTGATGGGGTCGACCTGGAAATCCAACGCCTGATCGAAAAACGCGCGTCCCTGGCCCAGGCCGTTGGCCATGTCAAAAAGGCCGAGGTGGCGGATCAACCGGTGGTCTTTTACCGCCCGGACCGCGAGGCATTGGTCCTGCGGCGTGTGATGGAGCGAGCCGAGGGCGATCTAGAGCCACAAAAGGTCGCGCAGATTTTTCGCGAGATTATGTCCGCCTGTCTGGCCCTAGAGGAGCCGACCCAGATCGCCTTTTTGGGCCCCCAGGGCACCTTTACCGAGGCGGCCGCGCGCAAGCACTTTGGAGCCGCAGGTGTTCTGAATCCGCAAACCACCATTCGGGATGTGTTTCGTGAGGTCGAGGCCGGTAGTGCGCATTACGGCGTGGTTCCGGTCGAGAACAGCACCGAGGGCGTGGTCAGCCATACCCTGGATTGTTTTATCGCCTCGCCACTAAAGATTTGTGGCGAAGTGGAGATGCCGATTCATCACAACTTGATGGGCCGCTCGGCCTTGGAATTGCGCGCGATTACTCATGTCTACAGCCATCAACAATCGTTGGCCCAATGCCGACAGTGGTTAGATGCCAATCTGCCACAGGCCGAACGGGTGGCGGTGACGTCAAACGCCGAGGCGGCTCGAATTGTGGCCATGGACGATGTGCCAGCGGGTCAGGTTTGGGCTTCGATTGGCGGCGACGTTGCGGCCAAGCGCTACGAGCTCGAGTTCAGTGCCCGTCGCATCGAAGACGAGCCGGACAACAGCACGCGGTTTCTGGTGATCGGGCGGGTCGAGCCAGGCTCAACGGGCCAGGACAAAACATCCATCATCGTCAGCCTGGCTAACCAGCCCGGTGCTCTGTATTCGCTGCTCGAGCCCTTTAACCGGCGGGGCGTGGACATGACACGCCTGGAAACTCGCCCGGCCAAAATGGCCACCTGGGCCTATGTCTTTTACATTGATTTTGCTGGCCATCAGCTGGATCAAGAGGTCACCGAGTTGCTGGCTGAGTTGCGCGAGCAGGCCCTTGAACTTCAGATCCTAGGGTCGTACCCGACGGCTGTTTTGTAGCCGATGCGCGTTTGTATTGTAGGCTTCGGCCTGATCGGGGGATCATTGGCGGGGGCGCTAAAACAGGCGTGGCCCGGCGTCGAAATCGTAGGTGTGGCGCGCAGCTCCGCCACCCGCCAGCAAGCCCTCAATTTGGGCCTTGCTGATCGCATGACCGATCAGTTGCCGGATGCAGTGCGCGGCGCCGATGTGATCTTTTTGTCGACACCGGTCGCCACTTTCCCTGCCTTGTTTCAATCCCTGCGTGATTGTTTGCAGCCCGAGCAGGTCCTGACCGATGGGGGCAGCGTCAAACGCTTTGTGGTCGATGCGGCGGTGCAAGCCTTTGGGCACTGTCCACCGAATTTCGTGCCCGGCCACCCGATTGCAGGCTCTGAAAGCTCTGGTGTCACCGCGTCGGATGCCTCGTTGTATCGCAACCGTCAGGTGTTGCTAACGCCACTGCCCAGTACCGACCCACAGGCGACCGCTCGGGTCAGCGATCTGTGGCAGGCGGTGGGGGCTCGCGTCGAAATGATGGGCGTCGATCAACACGACGAGGTTCTGGCCGCGACCAGCCACTTGCCGCATTTGCTGGCCTTTAGCTTGGTCGACACCTTGGCCAAGGACGACAAGCACCTGGAAATCTTTCGCCATGCAGCGGGCGGCTTTCGCGACTTTACCCGGATCGCAGCGTCGGATCCGGTGATGTGGCGGGACATTTTTTTAACCAACCCCTCCGCGGTTTTAACGCAGATAGATGCCTTCTCTGAGGGCCTTGCGGCCTTGCGGGCCGAAGTCGCTGGCGGCAACGGCCGTGCGATGCAAGCCCGATTTGCCCGAGCCAAAACTGCTCGAGACTTTTTTACCGATTTACAGGAACAACACGTGAGCCAAGACTGGAAAATCTCACCGTCGACTATCGATTCGCCCCGCATGCAGGGCCAGATTCGTGTGCCCGGCGACAAATCAATGTCCCATCGCTCCATCATGTTAGGCGCCTTAGCCACGGGAACCACGGAAGTGACCGGCTTCCTCGAGGGCGAAGATGCGCTGGCGACCCTGCAATGTTTCCGCGACATGGGGGTCGAGATTGAGGGCCCAGTCGAGGGGCGATTGACCATTCATGGGGTGGGAATGCACGGGCTACGTGCGCCGAAGGGGCCTTTGTGGATGGGCAACTCAGGCACCACCATTCGTCTGATGTCGGGCTTGTTGGCCGGTCAGAAGTTCGACGTTGTGTTGCAAGGGGACCCCTCGCTGTCCAAGCGTCCCATGGGGCGTGTGGCCGATCCCTTGGGGCAGATGGGCGCCAAAATTGAAACCGCCGAGGGCGGCACACCGCCGTTGCGCATCACCGGTGGTCAGTCATTAACCGGTATGCACTACGACATGCCGATGGCCAGTGCCCAGGTCAAAAGTGCGGTGTTGTTGGCCGGGCTGTACGCCCAAGGTCAGACCTCGGTCACCGAGCCGGCACCGACCCGGGACCATACCGAGAACATGCTGAACGGTTTTGGCTACGCAGTGCAGCGCCAAGATGCCACAGCACACCTGACCGGTGGCGGTCATCTGACCGGACGCTCCATCGACGTGCCGGCGGACATCAGCTCGGCAGCGTTTTTCTTGGTCGCCGCCAGCATTACGCCGGGCGCCGATTTGACCCTAACCCATGTTGGCGTGAATCCCACTCGAACCGGGATTTTGGATATTTTGTCTCTGATGGGGGCGGACATTCAGCGGATTAACGAGCGGGATGTCGGGGGCGAGCCGGTGGCAGATTTGCGAGTCAAATACGCACCCCTCAAGGGCATTCACATTCCCGAACATCTCGTGCCCCTGGCCATTGATGAGTTGCCAGTCACTATGATTGCCGCGGCCTGCGCCGAGGGTCAGACACTGATCACCGGGGCCGAGGAGTTGCGGGTCAAGGAATCCGATCGCATTCAGTCCATGGTTGACGGGTTAAACGCGCTGGGCGTGGCCGCCGAAGCTCGGCCAGATGGGGCCTTGATTCCAGGATCGACCGAGTCGCAGATCTTTCAGTCAGGCACGGTGGAAACCCACTACGACCACCGCATTGCCATGAGTTTTCTGATCGCCGGTCTGCGCGCCCAAGGTACGATCAACGTACTGGGATGCGAGCATGTGGCGACCAGCTTTCCGAATTTTCGGGCGCTCTCGCTGTCGCTGGGCTTGGCCATCGAGGATGCCCATTGATTCCAGTGATTACCGTCGACGGTCCCTCGGGCGTCGGCAAAGGGACGGTGTGCGGTCACTTATCGAACCGTCTCGGATTTCATCTGCTGGATTCTGGATCCCTGTACCGGCTGACGGGCTTGGCAGTGCGTCAGCAAGGGGTAGGTTTTCATGACCCTGAACGCTGCGCTGACGTCGCCACCGCGCTGGATGCTCGATTTGCCAACGACGGTGGACTGCGGGTGTATCTAAACGAGCTGGATGTGACCCGCGCCATTCGTACCGAGCAGGCGTCACAAGATGCCTCGGTGGTGGCGGCCATGCAACCCGTGCGTGATGCGTTGATGCAATGGCAACGGGACGCCGCCCAAGCGCCCGGTCTGATCGCGGACGGCCGAGACATGGGCACCACGGTGTTTCCGCTGGCGGGACTCAAGATCTACCTGGACGCCAGCCCAGAACAACGGGCCCAGCGCAGATTCCTGCAGTTGCGGGAAACAGACAAAAGCGTTACCCTCGCCGCCATTTTACGGGACTTGGAAATTCGCGATGCGCGAGATTCCGAGCGCGCGGCCTCACCGCTACAGGCGGCTAGCGATGCCCGAGTACTGGACACCAGTCCGCTGAGCCAGCCAGACATGCTGGCCATCGTCGATCAATGGGTCGACCAATATTTGGGGCGATAGTCCCGGGTGGCACATAACAACACCGTCAGTAATGGTTGTTTTGTGTCTAATTTAACGGAACCGTGCCGCTGACAGCACGGATAACATGGGCATTCGCCCAAGGCAGAATACAACTATGAGCGAAAATTTCGCTGAGCTCTTCGAGCAATCCCTTAATGACCTGGACATGCGTCCCGGCTCAATTATCGACGCGATCGTTGTCGACATCGATTCAGAAATGGTGACGGTCAATGCCGGCCTGAAATCTGAAGGTGCGATCCCCCGCGCTCAATTCCTAGCTGACGACGGCACGTTGACGCTGGAAGTGGGTGACATTGTCCAAGTCGCGTTGGATGCGGTCGAGGACGGCTTCGGCGCCACACGCCTAAGCCGTGAGAAAGCCAAGCGCCACGAGGCCTGGCAGATCCTGGCCAAGGCTCATGAAGCCAGTGAAATCGTTCACGGCGTTATCAACGGCAAGGTCAAAGGCGGCTTTACCGTTGACGTTCAGTCAATCCGTGCGTTCTTGCCCGGTTCGTTGGTGGATACTCGTCCGGTTCGTGACGTGGCTCACCTCGAAGGCAAAGACCTGGAATTCAAAGTTATCAAGCTGGACCAAAAGCGTAACAACGTCGTGGTTTCACGTCGTGCGGTCCTAGAAGCAGAGAACAGTGTTGAGCGTGAAGAGCTGCTCAAGAACTTGGTTGAAGGCATGTCCGCCAAAGGCTTGGTCAAGAACCTAACCGATTACGGCGCGTTCGTTGACCTAGGCGGCGTTGATGGCTTGTTGCACATCACCGACATGGCGTGGAAGCGTATCAAGCATCCTTCTGAGATCGTGGCTGTTGGCGACGAGATCGACGTTAAAGTCCTGAAGTTTGATCGCGAGCGTAACCGTGTATCTCTGGGTCTGAAGCAGTTGGGTGAAGATCCGTGGGTCAACATCAAAGGCCGTTACCCCGAGAACACTCGTGTGGTAGCCAAGGTCACCAACCTGACCGACTACGGCTGTTTTGCCGAGATCGAAGAGGGTGTTGAAGGCCTGATCCACGTCTCAGAAATGGATTGGACCAACAAGAACATTCATCCTTCAAAAGTGGTCAACCTAGGTGACGAAATTGAAGTGATGATCTTGGACATCGACGAAGAACGTCGTCGTATTTCTCTGGGCCTCAAGCAGTGCCAAGCGAATCCTTGGGAATCCTTTGCCGAGAAAGCGGCCAAGGGCGACAAGGTGTCAGGCTCGATCAAGTCAATCACAGACTTCGGTGTGTTCATTGGCTTGGACGGCGGTATTGACGGTTTGATCCACCTGTCGGACATCTCTTGGAACGAAACCGGTGAAGAAGCGGTCCGTCGTTACAAGAAAGGCGAAGAAGTCGAAGCGGTTATCCTGTCGATCGATCCCGAGCGTGAGCGCATCAGCCTGGGCATCAAGCAGATGGAACAAGATCCGGTTCAAGACTTCATGATGGCTCACGAAAAAGGTGACGTCGTCAAAGGCGCCGTCGTCAGTGTCGACGCCCGTGGCGCCGAAGTTGAAGTGGCACCGTTGGTCAATGCGTACCTGCGTGTCTCTGAGATCAGCCAAGACCGCGTCGAAGATGCCAGCACCGTGCTAAAAGTGGGCGACGAAGTCGAAGCCCGCCTGACCAACGTCAACCGTAAAGACCGTACGTTGGCAATCTCAATCAAGGCGATGGAGTTGGCGGATCAGCGTGAAGCGCTGAAGAGCGTTAACGAAACCCCTGAAGAGACTGGTGATCTGGGTCCGACCACCATTGGTGAACTGATCAAGCAGCAAATGTCCAACGACTAACTGCACAACGATTAGCACCTAAAACCCTCGGTCATTGACCGGGGGTTTTTTGTATCCGTTGCCGGTGAATCCGACTATCCTCTTCCCATGCGATGGATTTTGGGATGTCTACTTATTTGCCAGCCGGCGTGGGCACTTGATCTGTGGGTCAAGGATCATCCCGCGCGCGCTTTCGTGGTCCAGGCCGAAGCAAGAGCCAGCGCCAAAGCGCTGTCACAGGTCTTGAATCTGGATGTCACCCATCGAACCTACCTGAGCGATAACAAGGCGGACTTGTTAAACGCCTCGGGCTTGGCCGTAATTGACGGCTGGGACTACCCCCGTTTTGAAAGCGCCGGTTGGACCGCGATCGCACGACTCCCCAGAGCTAGCGAGGTCAACCTGTATCGCTTGCCAGAACAAAACACCCCGCTATTTGATGTGGGCACACCGGGGCCGCTGCGGATCGAGCACGCCTTGGCCCCTGCACTGGCACCCCAAGCCGATCGCCTGGTCACATTTTCCAGCACGGAGGGCTGTTTACGTCGGTTATTTGTCGATATCGACGGCTGCTTGGCCCGCGCTGGCGTGGTGCGCGCCTACGAGCAGCGTTTCAATGTCACTTTCAAAGCTGAGTATCCCAAAGGGCACCGACTGCCAGGGGCAGTGCTGATGCAGCGGGGCACCAATGTCCGCGGAGCTGATTTGGTTGGCCTGCGGGTCCAGGGACAAGGTCTGGTCAAGTGGAATGACTTCGACAGCCGGTTTTATCACCGTTTGATGGCCGCAGTGGAACGCACGAAAACTCAGACCGCAGACCGTATAATCGTGACCGAATCCGCGTATAATCCAACGCAGAACGGAGACAACCATGACCCGATCAGAGCTGATTGAGCGCATCTCACAACGCAATCCCGAGCTACCCGTTGGCGACGTCGAGTTGGCCGTCAAGGGCATTATCGAGCGAATGGCTCGTGCGCTGGCCAGGGGACAGCGTGTCGAAGTCCGAGGGTTTGGCAGTTTTTCCCTGGCCAAACGGGCGCCCCGTGTTGGCCGCAATCCCAGAACCGGTGAGTCGGTGGCCCTGGGAACCAAGTACGTCCCGCGATTCAAAGCCGGCAAGGCTCTGCGCGACGCCGTTGACGAAACACGCAAGGGGTAGCGAGTGCGCTGGCTCAAATCTCTCTTTTTATTCTTGGTCTTGGTGGCCTCGGTCCTGATCGGGATCGCACTGCTGCTGCATAACGATCAACAAATTTCGGTCAACCTGATCTGGTTACAAACCCCCGAGGCTGCGGTGGCGGTCTGGTTGATGGTGTTTTTTGTGGCGGGCCTATTGATTGGCGTATCGGTCTCTGTGGTGGCGTATCTTTGGATCCGTGGCCGAACCTGGGGTTTACGCCGCAAAGTCAAAAAACTCGAATCCAAGGTGTCGGACTCGACCCCCGTCTTGCCTAGTCAATCATGAGTAATAGTCCTGTAATCGTGGCGTTGGATTACGCCACTGCTGAAAGTGCGTTGGACATGGCCGCGCAGTTAACTCCCTCTCAGTGCCGATTAAAGGTCGGTAAAGAGTTATTCACGCGGGCCGGTCCCGGCTTAATTGAGGCGCTGACCAAGCGCGAATTCGAAGTGTTTTTGGATCTGAAATTCCATGACATTCCCAACACGGTGGCTCGGGCCTGTGCCGCTGCCGCCGATATGGGGGTGTGGATGGTCAACGTCCACGCCAGCACCGGTCGTCGCGCGATGGAGCAAGCGGCCAATACCTTGGCGCAGTTTTCCAACGCTCCGTTGTTGACCGCGGTGACGGTACTGACCAGCTTTAGCCAATCGGAGTTGCAAGAAATCCATCCCGGCGAGCAGTTAGAGCAGCGCGTATCACGCTTGGCCAGCTTGGCCCAGGACTGCGGTCTGGATGGCGTCGTATGCTCGGCCCACGAGGCCAGTACGCTGCGAGCCGAGCGTGGCCCATCCTTTGCCCTGGTGACTCCTGGGGTCCGGCCGCTGGGCAGCGATGCCGGGGATCAGACTCGAATTATGACACCCTCGGACGCCATGCAGGCGGGATCCAGTCATTTGGTGATCGGGCGGCCGATCACGCAAGCATTGGATCCGGTGGCAGCGCTTCAGCAGATAAATCAGACCCTGGGCGTCGACTAATCCTACGCAATGGTCGGCTTTGGCTGACCCGCAAGGCCCTTTGACCCGTCACCATCGGTACTTCATTCATTGATCGGAGTACGTCATGCGATATTTATTGTCCTGTCTAGCCTTGTGTGTTTTTACTGCTCAGGCGGCGGTGGTGGACATCAATTCAGCCAGCGCTAGCGAGTTGGCTCGGAACCTTCAAGGCGTTGGGCCTGCGATCGCGCAGCGCATCATCGAGTTTCGCGAAATGCAGGGGCCATTTCCCACCGCAGACTCCATACAACTGGTGCCTGGGGTAGGGCAGCGTACCTACGAGCGCAACCTGCCCCTGATCCAGGCCTTGCCGGTTAAGACCAATGGTCATGGGCAACCCCCATTGGGCCAAGGTAGTGAGTGACCGATCTCGTCCAGACTGTGCCTAAGCAGTCGCAGGGGGCGTGCAATGGAAAATTTACTCTTGATCGGGGGTGCTGGCTTTACCGGCCGGCATATCATCGACGCTTGGCTCAGGTCTGCATCGCACCAAGTCACGGTCCTGGACAGCGGGGTCAGCCATGCGGGAATGACGCGCATGACGGATTTAGCCGCTTCAGGCCGGATTACACTGATTCAAGATGATGCTCGGGACCGCGGACGTCTCGAGGAGTTATTTACCACCGATACCTTTAGCCAGGTCGTGCAACTGTGCACCGGCATCCAACGGGGGCCGGCGGAGGTGGCCCGCCGTGAAGCCTTGGACAGCATGGCTCGGGGCACCCAGTATTTGGTCGAATGCATGGCCGAGTACGCCACTGGGATTCGTCTGACCCAGCTGGTCTCCACCGCGCCCTGGGGTGATCAGCCGGATCGGGCCGTCAAGCATGGGGTGTCGGTTCGCCCTGCCAGCCTGATGGGCGTGGCCGAGTCGATAGCCATGGAGGTGGGCTTGGGTCTTGGCCGTGAGCTGGATGTTCCATGCCAGGTGATGGTGGCGCCCCTGGCCTTTGGGGCGCACCAGATCCAGGGTCCTCTGGCCGAGTTCATCATGTCGATTGTGGAAGGCGATGGGCATCCCGTCAGCTCGCAGAAACTCGAGTGGCGTCTGATCTACGGCCCGGATCTGGCCGAGCGATTGACCCACGCGTTAATTCACCCACCGGTTGGGGATGTTATTCGCTTGCCCGGGCTGCAAGGCATTCAGTGGGGGGCGCTGACGCAAACCATTGCCGAGTTGTTACAGCGATTCTCGTTAGCCAATCCGGCACTCAAAGCGCGTTTTCCAAATGCGGACTGGGTCTGGCGGGGCAGCCTGCAGGAAACTTACCATCCCGGCTGGCCTGGGGTGGTCCTCGGCGGCGACGGGGCGATTGAGCATCCCGAGACCCCTTGGCCAACGGCCCTGGCCGACACCTTGCGTTGGTACTTGTCCAATTCTGAGCAATGGCGGCCCAAGCGCCAACGGATCCAAGAACAGACTCAGACCTTTGCACCGGCAATGTAAAAAAGTCGTTGACCTTGCGGTGTATTGTGCCTAATATCCGCGCCGTTCCAACGGATCCGCTGTAGCTCAGTTGGTAGAGCAGAAGACTGTTAATCTTTTGGTCGCTGGTTCGAGTCCAGCCAGCGGAGCCATCCGGAACCCCAATAAAAACCCGACATGTTCGGGTTTTTTTGTGCCTGACGAACCCCCACTTTAAACAAAACAACAAAAAGGATCCGGTTCATGGATTTAGGCATCAAAGGAAAACGTGCGCTGGTATTGGGCGCCTCACAGGGACTCGGCAAGGCGATCGCGATAGCGCTGGCCAACGAAGGGGTGGATCTGCTCTTGGCCGCCCGTAACTCAGACAATCTGGCACTGACCCAGGCTGCCTGCCAGCAGGCCGGCGTGCAGGCTGAGTGCATGGCGTTGGATTTGATGGATTCCACCTCGGTTCAACACTGCATTGCCACATTGCACACCCATCCGGTCGATATTCTGGTGTCAAATTCAGGCGGCCCGCCACCGGGTACGGTGCCGGGTGTTGCCTCGGACGCCTGGGCGTCACAGTTTAATGCGATGGTTCTGCACCAAATCGAAATCATTGAAGCGGCGTTGCCGAGCATGCGAGAAAACCGGTGGGGCAGGGTCTTAGCGGTCTCCAGTTCCGGTATCCAGATTCCGATTCCCCACCTTGCGATCTCTAACACATTGCGTTCGGCGTTGGCGGCGTATTGCAAGACCTTGGCGGGTCAAATCGGGTCAGAGGGCGTGACGGTGAACCTACTGCTACCCGGGCGCGTCGACACCGATCGAATTCAAGCGCTGGACGCCAACGTCGCGGCCAAAGCCAACATCACCGCCGACGAGGCCAAGGCGCGCTCGATCGCCACCATTCCCCTGGGCCGTTACGGCGAGCCACACGAGTTCGGTGCGGTGGCGGCGTTTTATGCCAGCCAGCAGGCCGGGTTTTTGACCGGCAACCAAATCCGGATTGATGGCGGCTTGATTAAGGCCTTGTAGAGCGGCCCGTCCAAGCGCTAGGATCAAAGCGTTCCAAACAATAAAAAACAAAGGAATCCCCATGAAACGTAGACTCATCATTGGCGCCACCCTGGCCGCAGGTTTGGCGACCGGCCTGGCCCCCACTGTTCATGCCGAGGGCGCGGATTACATTTTGGCGACGGCGTCCACCGGCGGTACCTATTACCCCGTGGGCGTGGCCATCAGCACGCTGACCAAGGTCAAGCTGCAGCCGAAACAAAAAATTGGTATGTCGGCGATTAACTCAGCAGGCTCGGGTGAAAACCTCCGCTTGATTCGTGAGCGCGAGGCGGATTTCGCAATTCTGCAGGGCTTGTATGGCTACTACGGCTATCAGGGCGTCGGCCCGGTCGAGAAAGACGGCCCCCAGACCCATCTGCGAAGCGTTTCGATGTTGTGGCAGAACGTTGAGCACTACATTGTCCAGAATGAACACGCCAAAACCGGCACGGTCTCAGACATTGCAGCGCTGGGCGGCAAGGCACTGGCCATGGGCCGTCAGAACTCTGGCACGATCGGTTCCAATGCGGCCATCATGTCGAATCTCGGGTTGGACATCTTCTCGGACGTAGAGCTGGTGTACGGTGGCTACGGTCCGTCGGCGGATGCACTGCAGAACGGTCAAGTGGCCGGCGTGGGTATCCCTGCGGGTATCCCGGTGGGCGCGATCACCAAGCTGATGGCCTCGGCAGGCGATGACGTCACCCTGCTCAGCATGACGCCAGAGCAGCAGGCTCAGGCGGACGGCAGCTACGCGCTTTGGACGCCCTTTACCATTCCGGCCGGCACCTACCCAGGTCAGGATGCCGCGGTGGAGACCATTGCTCAGCCTAACTTCCTAGGTACGCACAAGGACGTTGACGCCGAACATGTCTACCAGATCACCAAGACAATTTACGAGAACCTACCCTTTCTGAATGCCATTCACCCAGCCACCAAGGCGATGGCATTGGAAAAAGCGATTGCGGGTCTGCCTGCGCCGCTGCATCCCGGGGCTGCACGGTTTTATCAAGAACAGGGCTTGGAAATCCCAGCCCGCTTGATTGCTAACTAAGCAATCTTGAAGAGAGAGGGCCTTCGGGCCCTCTTTTTTATCCTATGAACGATCATTCAGATCGCAGCAGCTCGTCTGTCGAGCACCGGTTGGCCTGGGCGCTAGGGCTTGGCCTGTCCGTGTTTCATGTGTTTTTGGCCTATTCGCCGATGCTGTCAGAGTTCGCTCGCAACGCCATGCATTTCGGTGGTTTTGTGCTGTTGGCGGCGCTGGTGCGCCCGGCAGGATTGGGCCCCGGTTACGAACGGTACCGATTCATCGATGTCGGTTTGGCCTTGGCAGCGGTCTGGGCTTGCTGGCATGTGGTGACGTCAGAGACGGCCATTTACGAGCGAGGCGTTCGTTTGTTAACCGCCGACTGGATCGCCATCGGTTCGCTGTTGTTATGCGCCATTGAATTTTCGCGCCGCGTCGCCGGCTGGATAGTTCCGGCCTTGATCCTAATCGCGCTCAGCTACATCGCCTTTTGGGGCGCGCATGTGCCTGGGGTCTTTCGGTTTGCTGGATTGTCGTTGGAAACCTTGGCGTTTCGCTCGGTCTACGGCGACGACGGTTTGTTTGGCACCATTGCTCGAATCTCCTCGACCTATGTGTTCGTGTTCATCATTTTTGGGGCGTTTTTGGTGCGCTCCGGAGCCGGTGAGTTCGTGATTGATCTCAGCCGCGCGGTGGCCGGGCGAGTGCAGGGCGGGCCCGGGTTTGTGGCGGTAATGTCCTCGGGTTTGACCGGCACCATCAGTGGCAGCGCGGTGGCCAATACGGCCTCCACGGGGGTCATTACCATCCCCATGATGAAGCGAGCAGGTTTCCCGGCGCCCTTTGCCGGCGCGGTGGAGGCCAGTGCCTCGACCGGGGGCCAATTAATGCCGCCGATCATGGGGGCAGGGGCCTTCGTCATGGCGGCGTACACCCAAATCCCCTACGAATCGATTGCCGCGGCCGCGGCCATTCCGGCCTTGTTGTATTTTGCGTCAGTGATCTTTTTTGTGCGCATTCAGGCGCGCAAGTTGAACCTGGGCGCGATCGAGGGTGAGGGCTTAACGCTCAAGCAAGCGTTCAAGCGCGGGGGCGCCAGTTTTGTGATCCCGGTGGGATTGCTGATTTTCCTTTTGGCGTCTGGCTATACCCCAACCTATGCCGCGGTGTTCAGCATTCTGGCGATCGTGGCCTCGAGTCATCTGACCCAACGCCCCATGGGAATTTACGATGTTCTGGATGCCTTGGCATTGGGCGCCAAAAACATGGTGATGACCGCTATTTTGCTGTGCTCGGTGGGCCTGATTGTCAACGTGATTGCCACCGCTGGCATCGGAAATACCTTTAGTTTGATGATTTCCAGTTGGGCGGACGGTTCGGTGTTAATCGCAATTGGGTTGATTGCCATCGCATCGCTGGTCCTGGGCATGGGATTGCCGGTCACCGCGGCTTACATTGTCCTGGCCACTCTTAGCGCACCGGCCCTGGCAGCCATGATTGCCGATCAAGCCGCGATCAACGCCCTGACCGGGGCCTTGTCGATGGAGTTGATGCCGATTGTGCAACTGGCCATGCCGACCTGGGAGGCGGGCTTGTCGCTTGAGCAAGTGACCCTGTTGTGGGGGCAGAGTGCGCCAGAGCTGCAAGCGATGATTCGCGATGCCGTGGTCGACGCGCCGACGCTGACCGCCGCCTTATTGGCGGCGCACATGATCATCTTTTGGTTAAGTCAGGACTCAAACGTGACACCGCCGGTGTGCCTGGCCGCCTTTACGGCCGCGGCAATTGCCAAGAGCAAACCCATGCATACGGGCTTCGTTAGTTGGAAGCTGTCCAAAGGCTTGTACATCGTTCCGGTGCTGTTTGCCTATTCCCCATTGTTAAGCGGGGACTGGTGGCTGGCGGCGCAAACCGGGTTGCTGGCCCTGGTTGGCATCTATTTGTTGGCGGGGGCCCTGGAAGGGTGGTTAGAGCATCGACTGCCT
>CALKMT010000158.1 GCA_938091715.1 uncultured Litorivicinus sp. | reverse complement strand
GCCGACGGCGAATTATTTAAATCGTCCTGAATGGCTGCACTCGCTTCCCTTGGTCATGAAATTGCCCGAGGGGGGCTTCCAGCAGCGTAACGTGTTCGCCAGTTTTCTGGGGTCTGCTCTGATTTGGGCCTGGGCCATGCGCTTGCGAGCCCAGCGTCAGTCATGGACAGGTCACCTGGCGCTGGGGGTGATGGCGTTCTTTGTGGCCTGGTGCATTTATTTGTCCGGATCGCGCACCGGCTCGGTTGGGGTCTCGATCTGTGTGGGGTTATTGCTGCTGGCCGCTGTCTGGCGCGGCTGGCGAGGGGCTGGGTTGTGGGTTCCGTTGATCAGCGTCATCGCAGCCCTGGCACTCACGATCTATCTGCCGATTGAAGACATTAACGCCCGCATGGCCGATCTGGCTGACGGACGCAGTACCTCAGTCCGGCTTAGCATGTGGCAGGTGGCCTGGCACACAGGGTTACAGGCGCCCTGGACCGGGCATGGTCTGGGCAGCTTTACCGAGGCCTTTCATCCGGTGTTTGTCAGCCTTGCTCAGTCCGGTGTGTCGCTGAGCTATGTGAATTACTTGAATCATCCGCACAACGAAACCTTGCTGTGGTGGGTTGAAATGGGCCTGTTCGGATGGGTTTTTGTACTACTGCCCTGGGTGGTCAGCATTTTGTACTTGGGGCTGCGGCGAAATCCGTCGGCGCTGTTGTTTTGTGCCGCGCTGGGGCCGATGTTGCTGCACACCCAAACCGAGTTTCCGTTGCATACTTCAGGGGTGCATTGGTGGCTGGCGGGACTGATCATTGTCAGCACCGTGCGTCGGGATTTGTTGCCGCAACGCCCTATGCAACTTAAACCCCTGTGGCCCGGCGTGATTGCCACGTTCTCGTTGGTGGCGGTGATCACTCTGGTGCATACCGGTTGGCTGTCGTATCAGAATTGGACCCGAGCAAAACGCCCAGAGTTACCGCTGGCGGAGCACATCGAACGTCGGGCCCAGGATCCGGAGTTGAATCATTTCATTCTGGGACGCGAGGCTACGGATTTCTGGATTTTGACCCTGTCGCGGATCGCACTCAGTCAATCCAATGCCGCTTGGGTGGGCGAGCTGCTGCCCTCGCTTGAATCGATGCAAACCCGCTGGCAGGGGCCGGCGGTTTGGAATGCGCTGGCGCAGGCGTACGCCTTACTGGATCAGCGCCAACAGCTGGTTGATCATTTGCGCTGGGTCAGCGCCCTGCAACCGGCCGAGGGGGCCAAGCTGCGGGCGCAGTTTCAGCCTTAGTCCAGACGCATAACCAGACCCTTGAGGTACTGGCTTTCGGGCAATTGAGGCAGACCCGGGTGATCCGCCGCAGCGCCGAGGGTAAACAGGATTTGTGCCGTCCGACCGGCATCGGTGATGCCCCGGGATACCTGCTCGGTCAAGGCCGTAATGTCCACATGGTGCGAGCAGGAGTGGACCACCAAAAACCCACCAGGGCCGGTAATGTCCGCGCCTAAGCGGGTTAATTTTCGATAGCCCCTTAGGCCTTGGCGCAATGATTTCTTGGCCTTGGCGAATGCCGGCGGGTCTAGGTTGACCAGGTCATATTGCTCTTTGTTCTGGGCCGCCCGCTCGAGCACGTTGAACACGTCCGCTTTGATCCAGTTGATGCTGACGTCGTTCATGTCGGCGCTCTGGGCCGCCAGCTCTAGGGCCGGGCCACTGCGATCAACACCCGTAACTGTGGCGCCCTGGGTGGCCATGGCGATGGCAAATCCACCGGCGTAGGTGTAACCGTCGAATACGCTGGGCGCCTCGAACTGACTGACCAGGCTGGCCAGCAATGCGCGGCTGTCGCGCTGATCATAAAACCAACCGGTTTTTTGGCCCTGGGTCAGGGTGGTAACAAAGCTGAGTCCGTTTTCGACCAACTCCACCTGTTCTCCGTCGCCCCGCAACACTTCGATGTCGGGTTCCAGGCCTTCGTGTTCGCGTTGAGCGGTGTCGCCGCGAATCACCAAGGTGGTGCAGTCCATTAAGCGGTCCAGGGCCTCGATCAGCGGGCCACGCAAGGCATCCATGCCAGCGGTGTTCAATTGCAGGCTAATGGCGTCGCCATAGCGGTCTATGACCAAGCCCGGCAGTTGGTCGGATTCTGAGTGCACCCAGCGGTAAAAGCCCCCGGGATAGACGCATTCACGAGTTTCCATGGCCCGGGCCAGGCGCGCCTCGAACCAATCCGCATCGATAACGGCTTCGGCATTGCGATCCAGCAGGCGAAAGGCAATTAGCGCATGGCGGTTGTAGGTGCCAACGCCTAACAGTTCCCCTTTTTCCGTTTGCAAATTGCACAGCGCGCCGGGCTCTAGGGTCTTGTTCTCGGCCAGGGCACGAATTTCATTGGAAAAAATCCAAGGATGGCCCGCGCGCAATCGCCGATCGGCGCCGGGGTTCAGGGTCAGGGTGGGTCGCATACGCATTCCTTTGAGTCGAAACGACAGGATACCACTGGCAGGCTAGGAATGTGATCGGCATACTCACGCGCATGACCAACTACAACGCCCAGAGTATTGAAGTCCTCAGTGGACTGGACCCCGTTCGCCGTCGCCCCGGCATGTACACCGACACGACCCGCCCGAATCACCTGATCCAAGAAGTCGTCGACAACTCGGTCGACGAGGCCATGGGCGGGCACTGTGACCGAATTGAAATCACGCTGCTAACCGATGGCGGCGTCAAGGTGCTGGACAACGGCCGTGGCATGCCGGTCGACATTCACCCCGAGCACGGGGTGCCAGGCGTCGAGTTAATCCTGACCCGGCTGCATGCGGGGGGGAAGTTTTCCGGCGATAGCTACAAGTTTTCCGGCGGTTTGCACGGGGTTGGCGTCAGCGTGGTCAACGCCCTGTCGACCCGGGTCGAAGTCGAAGTTAAAAAAGACGCGCAAATTCATCACATGGCGTTTGCCAACGGCGATGCGGTCGAGCCCCTGACGGTGATCGGCAAGGTGGGTCAGCGCAACACCGGCTCGCAGGTTACCTTCTGGCCCGATGCTAGCTTTTTTGACACGCCAAAATACGCGGTTAAGGCACTCAAGCATCTGTTGCGGGCCAAAGCCGTGTTGTGCCCGGGTCTGACCATCGAATTTCGTCACGATGCTCAGCCCGATGACAACGAAGTCTGGTGTTTCGAGGCCGGTCTGTCCGAATACTTGACTCAAGCGTTGGGGGATCAGCCCCTGTTGCCCGAGCTGCCCTTTGTTGGCAGCTTTGAGGGCGAGGACGAAATGGTGGATTGGGCCCTGACCTGGTTGCCCGAGGGCGGGGATTATGTCACCGAATCCTACGTCAACCTGGTGCCCACGGCTCTGGGCGGAACCCACGTTAATGGGTTAAGGACCGGATTGACCGAGGCCCTGCGGGAATATTGTGAGTTTCGCTCCTTGCTGCCCAAGGGATTAAAGCTGGCCCCGGAAGACCTGTGGGACCGTTGTAGTTACGTGCTTAGCGTTAAAATGGGCGATCCGCAATTTGCCGGTCAAACCAAAGAACGTTTGAGTTCTCGCTCCTGTGCGCCTTTTGTCAGTGGCGTGGTCAAGGACGCCTTTAGCTTGTACCTGAACGCCAATCCAACGGTCGGGGATGCCCTGGCCGAATTGGCCATCAGCGCGGCACAAAGCCGGCTCAAGGCGCGCAAAAAAGTCGCCCGCAAGAAAATCACCCAAGGACCGGCGCTGCCGGGCAAATTGGCGGATTGCAGCGCCAATGATGCGATGAACGGCGAGTTGTTCTTGGTCGAGGGTGATTCCGCCGGCGGCAGCGCTAAGCAGGCTCGGGATCGCGAGTTCCAGGCGGTCATGCCCTTGCGCGGCAAGATCCTGAACACCTGGGAGGTCGACAGCAGCGAAATCCTGGCCAGCCAAGAAGTACACGACATCGCTGTAGCCATCGGGGTGGATCCTGGCAGCGCCAATCTAGAGGGCCTGCGCTACGGCAAAGTATGCATTCTGGCGGATGCGGATTCGGATGGCGCGCACATTGCCACGTTGTTGTGCGCCCTGTTTTGCCAACACTTCCCGGCCTTGGTCAAGGCCGGCCATGTGTACGTGGCCATGCCGCCGCTGTACCGGATTGATGCCGGCAAGGACGTATTTTATGCCCTGGACGAGGATGAGCGTCAGGGGGTCATGGATCGGATTAAAGCGGAAAAGCGCACGGTCAAGGTGTCGGTCACCCGATTTAAGGGCCTCGGCGAGATGAACCCCCTGCAGCTTCGGGAAACGGTCATGGACCGGGACACCCGACGCTTGATCCAGCTGCTGAACGAGGATGAAGAGGACACGCGCCAAGGCATGGATCTGTTGCTGTCGAAAAAACGCGCGGCCGATCGACGGGTGTGGTTAGAGTCCTCGGGCCACTTGGCGGATATTCCTTAACCGGTACCCCCGCCCTGTGCCTTGGTACGAGGGCGGCATTCACTGTGTGACAGCCTGACTACACTGTTTCCAATTCACGAGGGAACAGCCAATGACAAAAGTTGACGCCATTAAGCGCATGCTGGATCGAGCATCGGATCGATACGGGGATAATCACCCTCTGACCGAAGCACTGGCACGCCAATATCACCGCGTAAATTCTGCCGCACAGGGCTCGGGATCAAACGCAAGCCAAAGCGCACTGACAGACTAAGCCATAGGCATTATCCTAGCCCTCAACCAAAGGGGGCTATGTGACCATCACCGTTGATTCGTCTGGCGTAGAACAGCAGACACTGCGCGCGTATACCGAAAAGGCATACCGCGACTACTCTATGTATGTGATTTTGGACCGTGCCTTGCCGCACGTGGCTGACGGCCTCAAGCCGGTTCAGCGTCGAATCATTTACGCCATGAGTGAGCTGGGCTTGTCGGCCCAATCCAAACACAAAAAATCGGCCCGTACCGTGGGTGATGTGTTGGGTAAGTTCCACCCCCACGGCGACAGTGCCTGTTACGAAGCCATGGTGCTGATGGCTCAGCCCTTCAGTTTTCGCTATCCCTGGGTGGACGGTCAGGGCAACTGGGGCTCGCCTGACGATCCCAAGTCATTTGCCGCGATGCGTTACACCGAGGCCCGCCTGTCACCCTTTGCCAAGGCCTTGTTGTCTGAGATCAGCCAAGGCACCGTGGATTGGCAACCAAACTTTGATGGCAGCCTGAACGAGCCCTGTCTGTTACCGGCGCAGGTGCCCTCGGTCTTGCTCAATGGCGGCACCGGCATTGCCGTAGGCATGGCGACCGACTTGCCGCCCCATAATCTGACCGAGGTGGTCAACGCATCGGTCGCGCTGTTAGAAAACCCCAAGCTTGAAGACGACGAGCTCTTTACCCTGATTCCTGGCCCGGACTATCCAACTCCGGCGGAAATTATTACCCCGCCCCAGGACATCCAAGCCATCTACCAATCGGGACGGGGTTCGATACGCACCCGGGCCAAATGGCACCTGGAAGAGGGTGACATTGTAGTGGATACCCTGCCCTGGCAGGCGTCGCCGGCCAAAATCCTAGAGCAAATTGCCAATCAGATGCGGGCCAAGAAATTGCCGATGTTGGTGGACTTGCGCGACGAATCTGCGCACGAAACGCCGATCCGCTTGGTCTTGGTGCCCCGCTCAAACCGAGTCGATACCGAAGCGCTGATGAACCATTTGTTCGCGACCACGGATTTGGAGCGCAGTTATCGCGTGAACCTGAACCTGATTGGCTTGGACGGGCGACCCCGAGTCATGGGCTTGCGCGAAATCTTGTCGGACTGGTTGGTGTGGCGGCGTCAGACCACGCGCCGCCGCCTGCAGCATCGTCTGGACAAGGTACTGGATCGATTGCACGTACTTGACGGTTTGATGATTGCCTTTCTAAACATCGACGAGGTGATCCGCATCATTCGCGAAGAGGAGGAGCCCAAACAAGCGTTGATGGAGCGTTTTGGGCTCAGCACGGTGCAGGCCGACGCTATTTTGGATCTCAAACTGCGGCACCTCGCGCGACTGGAAGAAATGAAAATTCAGTCCGAGCAGTCCGAGTTGGACGAGGAACGCAGTCGCCTTGAGGCGCTGCTGGGCAGCGAGCGACGTTTGACCACCCTGATGAAGAAAGAACTGCTCGCGTGCGCCGAGGCCTATGGCGATGAGCGACGCTGTGAGTTGGTACAGCGCAGCGAGGCACGGGCGCTAAAAGAGAGCGATTTGATGCCGTCCGAGCCGATCACCGCGGTGCTGTCCGAGCAGGGATGGATTCGTGCGGCCAAGGGCCACGACATTGACCCCCGGGGGTTGAGCTACAAGTCCGGAGATGCCTTTCAGCATGCCAGCGCCGGTAAAACCAATATGCAACTGGCGGTGCTGGACTCGACCGGGCGCAGTTACAGCATCCCGGCCCATGGTTTGCCCTCTGCCCGGGGTCAGGGCGAGCCCCTAACCGGTCGAGTGAACCCGCCTGCCGGGTCGCGCTTTATCGCCCTGGCCCTGGCCGAGAACGATCAGCGTTGGCTGTTGGCATCCAAGGCTGGATATGGCTTTTTCACCCAGCACGAACAGCTGCTGTCGCGCCAAAAAGCGGGCAAAACGCTATTTAGCCTACCCGATGGGGTGCCTCCCTTTGCCCCCTGTCGCGCCAAGTCCGAGGGCTATGTCGCGGCGGTCACCAGCGATGGTTACATGTTGGTGTTTGATGCGGCGGAACTGCCCGAACTGGGCCGTGGCAAGGGCAACCGCCTGGTCAAGCTGGCACCCGGCGCAGAATTGATTGGAGTGACGTTCTTGGAATCGCACCAGAGCTTGGTGATCACCGCTGGCAAGCGCAGCATGACCCTGAAGCCGTCAGATTGGGAGGCCTATCAGGGCACCCGAGCCCGGCGTGGTGGCCAACTGCCGCGTGGATTGCAGCGGGTCGACCGCATCGAGGCCGAGGCATGAGGCTGGCTGTTAGTCGCGACTTGGATGCCCTGTTGCAAGCCCATCCGGGGATCGAGTTTCATCGGTTGCCCGCGGATCCCGACTTGCCACACCAGGCCGCTTGGACTGAATCCTCGGCCGAATTCCAAGCGGACGAGGTGTTTGAGCTAAGCGCGGCCAGTGCCGCGTCTGCGGTCAAGTTGGCCTTGTTTGACATGGATTCCACGTTGATCCCGCACGAGTGCATCGATGAGATCGCCCGGGAGCAAGGGGTGCTGTCGCAGGTCGCCGAGATCACCGAGCGGGCGATGCAAGGCGAGCTAGATTTCGCGCAAAGTTTCAAAGCCCGCATGGCTTTGTTGGCCGGCACGCCGGTACAGGCGCTCGAGCGAATCGCCGGCCGATTACAGTTGATGCCTGGCGCCGAGGCGCTGATGGCCGAGCTGTCCGCACAGGGCGCTCGCACGGTGCTGGTGTCTGGCGGCTTTACCTACTTTGCACAGCAAGTAGCCGGGCGCTTGGGTATGGATGAATTCTATGCCAACGCCTTAGAGCAGGCTGAGGGTGTGTTGACCGGTCAGGTCAACACGCAAATCTTGGACGCCACGCGCAAGGCGGAAATATTGAGTGACGTGGCTCAGTCCATGGGCCTGGATCGCATGCAGATCATGGCGACGGGGGATGGGGCCAACGATCTCAAGATGATTGCCTTGGCGGACAAAGGGGTGGCGTATCACGCCAAGCCCAAGGTTCAGGACGCGGCGCCCTTGGCGGTCAAACAGCTGGATTTGTCGGCCCTGGTTTGGTTGTTACGTTGGCCTAGCGCGCTTTAAATCTCGGTTGCGAATTCAAAACTCATGCGCGGGGCCGGGGGTTGCAGGTAATGACCCTGAATCATATCGGCGCCTGCGCGATACAAAGCCGACATCACCGCCGCCTCTTCCACCATCGGCACGATAACGCCGGCGCCCACTTGGTGGATGGTTTCACATAGTTGGGCCAATTCGCTTTGTTTTTCTGCTTTGTGCTTGATGCCCTCAACAAAAGACGGATCCAACTTGACCCAATCAAATTGGCATTGGTTCAGCAGTTTCTGGCCATCCGGCAGGTTGCCAAACTGGGCGCAACCGATCTGATAGCCCAATCCCTTGAGCGTTTGTAAGTGCAGGGCCGCGGTTTGAATGTCCAGGGCAATGTCGGTTTCGCGAAATTGCCACACGATGGCGGTGGGGTCGTGGATGCCAAGGGTCAAAGATTGCAGCCAATGCGCCAGATCACTGGCCTGCAGACTGGCCAGGGTTAGGTTAAGGATCAGCCGGGTATCGGGGTTGCTTGGCAGGTGTTGGACGATGGATTGGGCGGCCTGACTGGTGATGTAGCCATCCAAGGTGCGCCCGATTTCTCCACGCCCGGCATCGCGAATAAAGGTGCGTGCGGGGATGACGTCGCCTTGCTCGTCCCGCAACTGGGTCAGCACCTCGTAGTATTCACCGGGCTTGGCGGTCAGGGACACCAAGGGCTGGTACAGCAGCTCACACTGATTGCGCGCCAGGGCCTGTTGCAAGGCAGCTAAGGGGTCTTTGTCGGCTAGTTCTAGGGTTGAGGGCTGAAAGGTTTGAGTCTGCCCAGGCTCGGTTTGTCCGGCCAGGTCATAGCCGCGCTGCAACAGCGCACCAACGTCGCCGTCATCGGCTTGCACCGGGACCAAGCCCAGGCCCAACTCCACCATGGGCAGGTTGCCGGCCAGCGGGCCCTGAGCCAACTGCTGGTGCAGTTTTTCGCCCAGATTGGTTCAAGTCTGGGCATCTGCCGGGATCGCCAACATAAAGCTGTGGTCATTGACCGGCTCTGGGGGCAGATCAAACACCGAACCCATGCAGGCCTGCACCAGTCCCATTAATTCAGAGAAATCCACCAAGGACAGCTCTCGGCGCAGCAGCTCGATGTTTTTTACCTCACTCAGGACTAGGGTCTGGGCAGCACCGTTCTCCAAGTGCGCGTGCAGCGCCTGCAGGGTCCGGGTGATGCCGCCATCCGATGCCCGGGCGCTGACCCCGACCCCGGCGTTCTTGTTGCTCGGGGCGGTCAAGGTGGCCATCAAGCAGGGTTGACCTGAATAGGTCGCAGGCTCGATCCGTAATCGGCGGGGCATGTCGTTCAGGGTGACCGCCGCTTCGATGCCATCGCCCAGTTGGGCCCGGGTTAGCAGGGCATGAAAGTCGTCGCGAATGCTGTCCGGTAGGTGTTGGATCCAGCGCTGGCCGGATAGGTGCTCGATCGAGCTGCCCAACCACCGAGCCCAGCCATCGGATACGGACAAGAAGTGGGTGTCCGAGAGATACGCCAGTGCCATTCCCGACCGTTGCAGCAACAGATTTAACCGCGCCTCGTGCTCACTTTTTAAGGCCGTGTTTTGGCGTGCGCTGGCCAGCTGCTGTTGCTGGGTCAGGGCCCGTAAGGTAAGTGGAATGAGCGCCGCGATTTGTGCCTTGGGCATCACACTGTAGGCGCCCAACCCCAGCCAGCTGGCCGCTTGATGAGCGGAGCAGTCCACAAACAAGAGCAAGATTGACTGGGCCTCGGCACAGGCCCGTATCAAGTCCGTCTCGGGGGGCTGGGTGCAAATCACCAATTCTGGCTTGGCCTGGGCAATGTGCTCGACGGCCTGGTGCACATCCGCCAGCCAGGTGGAACGCAGGGGCAGGTCTTTGTCACGCAATAATCCCACCCAGACGTGGGCCTCGGACTCGAGGGCCGACACGGCCAGAAAACGAAGGGCCCGCTCACGCATTTGGGTAGGTCATTAACCGCATGGCGAGAGAGTGCCAAGGTTTTGCGACCCAGGATGTGCGCGATGCCTCACGACAGGCTAGAATGCGCGCCAAATACACATCGGAATCCAAACATGGCCAATTACTCCACCAACGAATTCAAACAGGGACTGAAGGTGTTGCTCGAGGGTGACCCGTGCTCAATTGTCGAGAACGAATTCGTTAAGCCCGGCAAAGGCCAGGCCTTCAACCGAGTCAAACTAAAGAACTTGATGACCGGCCGTGTTTGGGAACGCACCTTTAAGTCTGGCGAGAGCTTGGAAGGCGCAGACGTGATGGATACGGACATGGAGTATTTGTACAACGACGGCGAGTTTTGGCACTTCATGGCCACTGATGGCACCTTCGAGCAGCACGCGGCGGACGCCAAGGCCGTGGGCGACACGGTGAAATGGTTAAAGGAACAAGAGACTTACATCGTCACTTTGTTCAACGGCGCGCCGATTGCCATTACGCCGCCCAACCATATCGACCTGCTGGTCACACAAACCGACCCGGGTCTGAAAGGGGACACCGCCCAGGGCGGCTCGAAGCCGGCCACCATGGCATCCGGTGCCGTGGTTCAGGTGCCGTTGTTTATCGAAGAGGGTGAAACCCTGAAAGTCGATACCCGCAACGGCAAGTACATCAGCCGCGCCTGATGCCCCTGTCACTTGACGCTCGGCTGACACTGCGAGCGTCGACCCTGTCGGATATCCGGGCCTTTTTTGCTGGCCGTGGAGTTCGCGAGGTCACGGTGCCGAATATCATGCCGGCGCCGGTGACCGATCCTTACATTGAAGTTCCCAGGGCAACCGACCCTAAGAATCGATTGCTGGGTTATCTGCAAAGCTCGCCCGAATACGCCATGAAGCGGCTGCTGGCCCAGGGCTCAGGCGACATCTATGCCTGTGCCCCCGCCTTTCGACTCGATGAGAGCAGCCCGCGCCACCGCAGCGAATTCACCTTGCTGGAATGGTATCGAGTGGCCTGGAGTGGGGCGCAATTGCGCCAAGAGGCCTCGGACTTGTTGTCCCAGTTGCTGGACTGCCCGGATGCGCAAGAGATCAGTTACCGCGATGCCTTTGTGGCCGAGCTTGGGCTGTG
>CALKMT010000157.1 GCA_938091715.1 uncultured Litorivicinus sp. | reverse complement strand
GGGGTTCTTGCGACAGATGATCCTGGACCTGCGAACGGCTTGCTATGGCAGCGGAGTCGCCAGCTCCGCCCACCTGAACACAGAGCAACTAAAAGTCATAAATCCAGGTGGCTTGGGTTAGTCGAACACCGCGACCGGCTGACCAAATTGCTCTGGATTAATAGTTAGTCCCAGTCCAGGTCCCTCGGGCAACTGGATATGCCCTTGGACAATCTCAATGCCGCCGGATGCATCGTAGTGATGGTCGATATAAGGCGCGGCGATCCAGGCGCCTTCATTCAGCTCGGGCCTAACTGTGGCCGCAGCATGCGCACAGGCTGCGGCGATAATATCGCCACCCCAAGAGTCATCCGAAGTGTGCGGAACAGAGCGGGCGTCGCAGATGTCCCGAAAGGCGCGCATGGGGTGCAATCCACCGATTCGAGTGACTTTCATGCCAAACCCATCGACCAATCCCGTACCCACCGCATGGATGACCGTGGACAAATCCAGGCTGTTTTCGTCCATGTAAATGGGGTGAGTGATCTGGCCCCGAATCTGGCGTAGTTCGTCGATCGAGTTGCAGGGTTGCTCCATGATGAACGGAATGTCGCCGCATTCGCGGGACATGCGCAAGGCATCCCGGGTGCACCACCCGCGGTTGCCATCAACGGTCAGCTTGATGCCACTGCCCCGCACTTGCTCCCAGACTTTGCGGACGGTTTCGATGTCGATTTCAACCGCACGGCCGCCGACCTTGATTTGCAAGCGGGGATAGCCCTCTTGTTGCTTTTCCCGAGCCAGGCGGGCGATCTCGTCGGGCTCGCCAACACCGGTGGCATAGTACGAGGGGATTCGCTCGGTCAGGGTGCCGCCCAGTAAATCGGAAACCCGCAGGTTCAGCAGTTTGCCCAATAGGTCATGCGCGGCAATGTCCAGGGCGGCCTTGGCGTAATAGTGCCCGTTCAAGCGGGCGTTCATTGCCCGATGCAGCAGAATGGGCCAGGGCTGAGTGCCGATAATCCCCGGAATGACTTCAGCCAGGGCGGCCCTGGCTCCGGCGGCGTGGGCCTCGGCATAGGTGGGACCGACCGGACAGACTTCGCCCCATCCCTCGGTTCCGTCCTCGGCGATCATGCGCACCAGTGTTGAATCCAGTGCCCAGACCTGAGCTTTGGCCATGGTGTAGGGCCCGTTTTTCACCGGCAAATCGTGTTGGTAGATCTGTATTTCGCGGATTTTAGGTAGTTGAGTCAGCATGCTGTGGCGCGCCTGTCTGGATCATTATTATTTTTTGTGACCCGCCCGGGTCACTGATCCGTCTCACTGTGCGGAAAACTTGCCTGGTCTTCTTTCAGAATAGGGGGCGAAATCCCCGCAAATGCGACACCAATGGGGCGCTCGGGTTAGAAGCGGTCGCCATCTGCGCCGGGGGGCGGCGCGATTTCAAACCCCAGGTCGACCTGCTCAAAGGATTGCAGGCGCAGTAAATACCCGCTCTCGGCCAGGGCGGTTTCGGTTCTTTGAATCAATAGCCGCCCGCGAACCTTAACCACTTGGTACAGATCCACCAGGTCCACCGGTTGCACGGCGCTGTCCACCAAGATGGTCTGGTTGACCGGAGGCGGGGGCACGTGCACGCACTGGCCAGCCTCGGGCACCAACAAAAAGGTCATGACTTCGTCGCCCAGGGTTTCGATCGGTACCATGAATCCCACCAGCTCGATCTCGGTCCCGTTCAGCTCTGGATTCATCTGCTGAGCCGCGTCATTGAGTTTGGCTTGGAAATCCGGATCCTGAAGCAGATCCATATCGAACTCATCGGGTAAAAAATCGTAGGCGCCCGCGGGCACTAAACTGTCCCAGGTCGCGCCCCAGCGTTCAAGATCTTGATCGGTCACCGAGGCCAAAGCCAGTGAAGACCAGGTGAGGAGTATCGATAGACACCAGTTTTTCATCGCGTGAGTCCTGCCCGGGCGCTGGTTTGATAGAGCTGTATCGCGGCGGGCCCAATGCTGAGCACGCTCGCCAAGATCGCGCCGCCTAATACACACCATTCTAGTAGGTTAGGCCAACGCAGTGTCGCGCTAATTCCAATGGCATCGCTTAGCCAGCGACCGGCGGCCCATTCGACCCCGGTGACTAGGGCCAAGGCGATGATGCCGGACGCCAAGCTAATCAGGACCGCTTCGAGGGCCAACAACAGTAAAATAGTCTTCGGTGGTGCACCGACTAAGCGCAGCAAGGACATTTCTCGGCGGCGGCTGTCGATGTTGCTCAGTGACATAGTGATCAGGGACAAGAAGGCAATACTCATCAGGACGCCGGATATCACGGTAAATAAACGATCGGTCAGGCCGACCAGATTCCACAGTTTTGCCAATGCAACGGCGGGCAACACAGCGTCCAGGGGTTGCCCGGTGTCATCTTCGATGGCCCGCTGAACGGTAAAGACGTCCAGTCGGCTTTTCAGGCCAATATAGGCGGCTGTGACGGTTTTCGGCCGTAACTGATCGGTGGACTTGATCGAGGCCAGGATGTCGCGCGCCGAAAACTGAGTTTTGCCCCCGATCCAGCCTGCATGGATCAGACCAAAGCCCTCCAGCGAGGTGAATACCGCCTGATCATTGGGTGTGCCTGTTGGCGCCAATATGCCCACCACTTCAAAGGGCAGATCATCATGCTGGCGTCCCAGCTCGGCGGTTCCGTGTTGCAAGACGATTTGATCGCCCAGCGAGTAGCCCAGACTGGCCGCCACCTGGTGGCCGAGAACCACCTCGGGGGGCGCGCTAAAAATCCGTCCTGTCGCCAATTCGATCGGCCGTTTTCCGGCGCTTTGCACGTGCTCAAAGAAATTGGCTTGGGTGGCAATGACCCGATATCCGCGATGACTGTCGCCGAGGGCAATGGGCGTCCACCAGGCCACGGGCAGTTGCTCGATCAATTCGGTCAATGGCTGCAACGACAGGTTCTGCGTCGGTTCGCCCAAATGAAACACGGTGTACAGCAAGGTTTGCACGTCGCCACCCGGGGCACCCACTATGAGGTCGACACCCGACAAACTTTGCTCAAATCCAGTTTTCGCCAAGGTCTTGATTCGCTCGACCGACAGCGCCGCGGTTAGTGCCAGGCACAGCGATAGAATAATCAGCAGAACCGGCCAGCGCCGGTGCCACAGCGAGCGAGTGGCCAGTGTCATTAACATGTCGACATCTCGATCCTGTGGTCCATGAATTCGCTCAGGCCATGGTCGTGGCTGACCATCAGGAGGGTCTGGCGTTGGCGGTCTAGGTTTTCCAATAACAACTGAATGAAGGCGGCGGTGGATTCGGGGTCCAAGGCCGACGTCGGTTCGTCGGCTAAAATGACTGCCGGCTGGCCCGCCAGGGCTCGGGCCACCGCTACCCGTTGCTGTTGGCCAACGCTGAGCTTGGACACGGGCCCCGTCAGATTTGCGCCAGTCAATCCCAGCCGATCAAACAGTGCATCGCTGTCGAGTGATTGAACGGCTTTATCTCGCTTGGCGGTCGATTGGAATTGCACCCCCAACTGTACGTTCTGATAAGCGTTCAAATAGCCGATTAAGTCCAGTGTCTGGGAGATCATGCCGATGTTTTCAGCGCGGAAGCGATCCGCCGCCCGTCCGCGCAGTTCGGTCACTGCGGTGCCTGCGACCTGACAGGTGCCGCAGGCGTTGGGTTGCAGCGCTGACAAAATGTTCAACAAGGTCGATTTGCCGCATCCCGAGGGTCCGGTCAGTAAAGCCGTGCTGCCCGTTGCAAGATCAATCCTGGGAAAGCTAAGAGTTCGCGGGCCCAGTGACACAGACAAGTTGTCGACGTAAATGCTCATTCAATCTCGGTTGAGGGGGCGTCGGCGGTCAAATTGATCTGGCCAGCACCGTTAGCGGAGACCCATTCTACGCGTACTTTTTCCACTTCATAAAATCCGTCGAAGCCAGTAAAGGCAAACTCGGTCGGCGGTGTGCTGCAGCGGTATTGCTGCTCAATTCGAAAGTCGGTGTGTGCATCTTCTGCGGAGGCTTGATGCTCGTCATGACCGTGCTCGTCGTCATGATTGTGCTCGTCCTCATGACCGTGCTCAGCAAAAGGATTTTCGATGCTTGACGCGGTCAGGATGCAGGCCCCTGAAAAATCCAATAGCGGTTGGCTGGCCCGGGTCAGTGCTGCCTGAACTTGCGATGCTTGGGCATCAGTTTTGGGGGTGTGTTCAAATCCCACCAGGTCGTTAGCGGGTGTAGTCCAAACGACCGCTGCTGTGTCGTTATCCAATGCCACCTGAAGCTGGCTTTGTCCGTGCACGTGAACGCCGGCTGCGTTCGCAGCGCCAACGGCAAGTGCCAACAACCCCATTGAATATTTCATGTCCACTCCTAGATTCTGATCTCCCGTCCAGGCGACATGCCTGAACAGCGACGGTTAGACCATCAATGTAATGTTATAATATAACAATCAAGGCGCGGAAAGTGGTAGAAATTTTGACAAGAAGAGGGCGAGCCCGAAGGCCCGCCCAGGATTGGTTTACAACAGCGCTGACAGTTTGCTGCGGGCGTCGTCATTCAACATGTCCAACAACATGTCCTTGTACGTCACCATAAACCAAGCCGCGGTCTCTTCGGCCGAGGCGTTGTTTTCGTCTTTCCAGGCCAACATTTTTGAAACCAACTCGTTAGACAGTTCCATGTTACCCATGAATGCGGCCACCTCCGGTTCGCGATCTACCAAGTCAGCAGTCACCGCGTTGAACACCGGTGAGGCAGGGAAGTCTGAGGGACCGTGATCGGCGGGATCCGATTCGGCGTTGGCGTTGATACGGTGTTGCTCAACGTCGACCTCGCCCAGGCTGACCTTGGTCATCTCGTATTTGCCCAGTACTGCGGTCGGGCCCCAGTAATAGCCAAACCATGCTTCACCGTCCTCGAACGCGGACGCGATTGAGGCAGACAGGTTGGCTCCCGAGCCGTGATCGAAATACTCAATGCCAGCCGCCTCGATGCCATACACCGCCTTCAGGTTGTCGTTGATAATTCGGCAACCCCAGCCGACAGGGCAGTTGTGGAAACGGTTATCGACCAGCTCAGGGTTTGCCAGGATGCCCTCGATGGTGGTCAACTCGGGATGCTTTTCAGCCAAATAAGTTGGAATCCACCAGCCTTCTTCACCACCGTTAGAGAACGACTTCGAGGCTGAAACCACTTTGCCTTCTGCTTCTAGACCTGCATAAGCCGGCGCGCCATTGATCCAGATCTCGGGGATAATGTCAGGCTGGCCGTTCTCGACCAGCGAAGTGACCGCAGGCACGGTGTCGGTGGGGACCAAGGTGACGTTGCAGCCATAGCCCTGCTCGAGAACAAACGAGGTGATGGCAGCCAATGCTTCACCGGATGCCCAGCCCATAGAACCCACGGTGACGTCGCCACAGTCGGCATATGCGTTTGCAGCGGTCGCTGTCATGGCGGCCAGTGCAATTCCTTTTAGATTAAAGGTTTTCATTGAAACTCCTGTTTCTTGATTGTCAGAAAGGTTGCTGAGATCCGAGTTGCGCAGACAGGCGTCCGCGCACCGCGCTTGGGCGGTGTCGATATGACGGGTCGTCATCATCAGAGGTGCAGATAAAGTCTGCATAGAAGACATGTGCCGAGGTCGGCCGAACATGCACAGGAACTGCCACACCCGTGGGTGTCGTATTGCGATACGCGCGAACAGTTCCTTGTTATCGATAGGACTAGGTGTCCCTAATTCCGGATCTCCCTTTTAGGGAAACATGTCAGGAATTTGGATTCAACCTAGCCAAAAGTGGCACCGGTGCGGTCAGATCAGCTGACGATGAGTTGAGGCGCGGGGGCATATTCACCCTTGACCATCAGTGACAAGTCCAGTCGGCCTCGGGCGCCTGTCTTGTTAAATGCCGAGGTAAGGTGCGCCTTGACGGTTCGTTCGGTAATGCCCAAGCGAGTGGCCACAATTTTGTTCGAAGACCCTTCGGCGACCAGTTCAGCGATTTCAAGTTCGCGGTCGGTCAAGTGTTCTAGCGTTGGGTGTCCGGTCTGGCCGTCCATCAGGTCGCCATTTAATAGCTCGTTGACCAGACGCTGCATAATTCGCCGGGCGACCCACACATCGCCGTCCAAAATGGTCGTGATCGCCGTCTGCAACAACCGGCCTTCCATGCTTGAGTTTGCATAGCCGCGCACCCCCGCTTTGACTAACACCACGCCGTCTTCATCGTTGGGTTTTTCATCCAACACCAGCGTGTGGGTGCCCTCGTGATCCAGAACCGCCGTCAGGGCCTCGTCAATCCGCATCGCCTTGCCATCGATATGAAAGACCGTCATCGCAGGCCTGCGGAATCGGCAAGCGTCCGCAAGGGTTTGCAAACTGTCACAGACTTGAGTGGTGGCAATGGGGTACAGGGCCTGTTGCCAAGCCGTCACTAAGCGCTCGTTAACGCTGCAAAGTGCGACTAAGGGTTTGTGGTTCACCGCGTTTATCTCCTAGGGCCCAGTTGCCGTTTGGCAAGCTTTACCAAGGCCCACAGAAAACAT
>CALKMT010000156.1 GCA_938091715.1 uncultured Litorivicinus sp. | reverse complement strand
CACAAGGGTTGTGGTTGTACTCGGTCGGAGCGGGGCAGGCCATGCGGTTCAGTCATGCTGGCCAGCACTGGTTGATCGACACGGCCCCAGCTCAACCGGCTCAACTGGGGGCAATCGGATGGGAGCTGTTGCCGGCGCTGCGCGCCCAGGGGGTCCGGCGGCTCGACAAGGTCCTCTTGAGTCACGGCGATGCGGACCATGCCGGGGGAATTTTGGGCCTGCAAGCGCGCATTCCGATTGATCAGGTGTTGACCGGCGAGCCTGACCGAACGCCGGGCCGCGCCTGCTTTCGCGGTCAGCGTTGGCAGGTCGGCGAATGGACTGTGCAGGTGCACTGGGGCGGACCTCCGAAGCGCAAAAACGAGGCCTCTTGTGTGGTCAGCCTGTCAGGGCCCAGTGGACGGGTCCTTATGTTGGGCGATTCACCACGCAAACAACAGTGGTTGCGGGCCCAGGCCGACGGGGACATTCCCCGCGCCGATATTGTAGTGGCCGCGCACCATGGCGCCCGAGATGGATTCAGTCGTGATCTGGCGGCGGCTCAATCCCCCGAACATGTCATCTTTAGTCAAGGCAAGGGGCATCGCTGGGGACACCCCCATAGCGAGGTAGTTGACGGTTGGCGGTCGATCGGTGCGCAGCCCTGGTCGTTGGGTCAGTCGGGCAGCCTGTACATTGATCTGGACGCGGATTCCCTGTCGCCACAGCCGATGCATTCGGTATCACCTTGGACTTTGGTTTCACGCAAAATTCGACCAGCCAACTACGCTGAATAAGTGTTAAACGGGGTAGTTATGTCGATATTGGAACAGGGTGGTTGGTTGATTTGGCCAATTTTATTGGCCTCAATTGTGGCGCTGGGCATTGTGCTCGAGCGTTTGTGGTGCCTTCGCCGGGCAAACATTGCGCCCAAGCACTTGCTGGAAAACCCTCAGGCGCTGGCCATGGGTTCGCCGTCCCAGGCCGCGGAAATTGAACGCCAGGGCGTACTTGGCCGCTTATTGGCCCAGGCCATGCTGGCCGGTCCAACTCAAGGCCAGCGCGAGGCTGCCTTGGTGGGACAAAGTGCCAACGTGGTCGGCTATTTAGAACGTAATTTGGAGTTGCTCGGCGTTATTGCCGCCGTGGCACCGCTGATGGGGTTGTTGGGAACGGTTATTGGCATGATCGATGTCTTTAGCACCCTGATGCTTCATGGCAGTGGCGATGCATCCCTTTTGGCGGGTGGAATTGGCCAAGCCTTGGTGACCACAGCGACGGGGTTGTTAGTGGCGATTCCTGCCCTGATTGGCCATCGCTTGTTGTCGCGCCGGGCCCGTTCGCTAATGCTCGACATTGAGGGGGCCTGTGAGCAGTTCTTGTCAGTGGACCCGCGGTTTGCTGCGGATACGCGCCGGGCCGCCTGATGAAATTTAAGCTGCGCCAGCCATTACCCGACCCCGACGGCCCCAATTTGACCCCGCTGATTGACGTGGTGTTCCTGTTACTGATCTTTTTCATGGTTTCCTCGACTTTCCTCGAGGAATCCGCGATCGAGATTCGTCTGCCCGAGGCCAACGGAAAAGCGCCGCAACAGCCACCCGACAGCATCACCGTTCGGATTGACGCCAGCGGTGCCTGGCAGGTCGCCCAGCAAAGCATCTCGGCCGGCGATCGGAGCGCCTTGGGCACGGCCCTTGAGCGCAATCTAAGCCCCACCGGCGAGTTGCTGGTCGAGGCAGATGCCAGAGCACCGCATCAATCGGTGATGACTTTGCTGGATTTATCGTCGCAAATCGGCGTAAATAGCCTGCGTTTCAAAGCACAGGAACCCCAGTAGGGTCAGTGAAAAATCAAGATTGGCGTTTATATAAACGCCTCCTCAAGCGGGCACTAGCCAGCCCCCTATTCTTTGGTCTGGGACTGTTCGGTTTTGCACTGTATGCAACATCCGGCGCAGCCCTGGCCGACATCATGCGCCAACTCGTTGATGCGATTGGCGCGCAAGATCCGGCCGATCGCACGCGGCTGCCGTTGATCATGGTCGGCATCTTTTTTGTGCGCGGTCTGGGCACGTTTTTAGGCACCTATTACCTCGAAGCGGTGGCGCGCAATCTGGTCCACCGGTTTCGCGTGGATTTGTTCAAAAAATACTTAACCATCCCGGTAGCCCGGCTCGACCAATCCGGCCAGGGCAGCTTGGTCAGCCGCATTACCTTTAATGTCGAGCAGGTCACCCAGGCGGCCACCACCGCGGTCACGGTGGTGGTGCGGGAAGGCTTGTTTGTGCTGGGCCTGATGGCCTACATGCTGTGGATTGACTGGCAACTGACCCTGGTATTTTTTGCCGTGGCTCCGCTGATTGGTGTAGTCGTTGCCGCGGCCGGCAAGGCCTTTCGCCGTCAGTCAGAGCGCATTCAGAACTCGATGGGCGATTTGACCCAAAAAGTGGGCGAGGTGGTCGAGGGCAGTCGGGTCTTGCGGGTGTTTGGCGCCCAATCCATGGCCACTACAAAATTCGCCGAGGTCAGTGATGCCAATCGCCGACAGAACTTAAAGCTGGCGGCCACCCGGGCGGTCAGTGTGCCGCTGATTCAATTATTGGTGGCGATGTCCTTGTCATTTCTGGTCTGGCTGGCGCTGTCCCCTGGGTTCTTGGGCGAGGCCAGCACCGGCACCTTTGTGGCCTTTATCACCGCCGCATCGATGATGGCCAAACCCCTGCGCCAGTTATCGGAAATTTCGGCCGTCCTGCAACGTGGTCTGGCGGCGGCAGGGGATCTGTTCACGGTGTTGGATCAGGGCGAGGAGAGCGACCAGGGCCAGGCCGTGCCCGGGGCCTTTGAGTCGTTGGAATTTGACGCGGTGGATTTTGGTTACGACCACACCGAGCAGTTGGCCCTAACCGGGCTCAGTTTTCGACTGGAGCCAGGCAAGGTCACAGCGTTGGCGGGGCCTTCGGGTGCCGGCAAGACCACGGTGGCGGCTCTGGTCTCGCGTTTTTACCAACCGGTCCGGGGAATGGTTCGCTTGAATGGCCGCCAGGCCTCTGAGTACGCCTTGGCGGACTATCGCAAGCAGTTGGCATGGGTGGGCCAGCAGGTGGTGGTGTTTGATGGCACCTTGCGCGAGAACCTGACTCTGGGCGTGTCCATGGATGACGACCAGATCTGGCAGGCCCTCGCACTGGCCCAGGCCACAGAATTTGCCAAGCAGTTGGACGGCGAGTTGGATGCCAAGCTGGGCAGCGATGGTACCCAGTTGTCCGGTGGTCAGCGTCAACGACTGGCGATCGCCCGGGCCTTGCTGGTCGATGCACCGGTATTGATCCTGGACGAGGCGACCAGCGCCCTGGACAACCTGTCCGAGCGTGCGTTTCAACAGGCCCTCGAGGTCCTGTCAAAGGACCGCGCGGTCTTGGTCATTGCCCATCGCCTGTCGACGATCAGAAATGCCGATGAAATCTTGGTGCTCGAGTCCGGCGCGGTGCTCGAGCGGGGCAATCACGACCAGTTAATTCAGGCCCAAGGTCTGTACGCCAAATTGCATCACGAGGGTCAGGGTTGAACTGGGAACAGATTTGGTATGGCCAGGATTGGCGTGCCCAGGCACTGGCACCACTGGCCTGGATCACCGGCTGGGTCAGTCGCAAGCGTCGGCAAACGGCTCTGCAACAATGGCAATCTGCTCAATCCCCCTTTCCAGTGCCGCTGGTTGTCGTTGGCAATTTAACCGCTGGGGGCACCGGCAAGACGCCTCTGGTCGGGCACTTGGCTCAGATCGCCATCCGCGAGGGCGTGCGGGTCGGGATTGTCAGTCGAGGGTACGGCGGCGTGCCCAGTGTGTGGCCGCGTCGGGTGACCGAGCACAGCGATCCGCAGGTGGTGGGTGATGAGCCCCTGATGTTGCACTTGCAGACCCGGGCACCGGTGGTGGTGTGCGTTGATCGGGTCAAAGCGGTGGATATGTTGTTGGCCACCGAATCGGTGGATTTGGTGCTTTCCGATGACGGGCTGCAGCACTATCCGCTATGGCGAGACCTTGAGATTTTGGTCGTGGATGGGGCTCGACAATACGGCAATGGGCGATTGTTGCCGGCGGGTCCCCTGCGCGAAGATGCCAGCCGTGAGGCCACCGTCGACTGGGTGGTCGAGCGGTCCGAATCTCCGCGCCCAGGGCGCATGGCTTTTCAGGTCCAAGCATTAACCTTGCGCAATTTGCTGACCCAACAAACATTGCCCTTGCACGGGCTGAACAAACACCCCGTCGTGGATGCGGTGGCCGGCATTGGCAACCCTGAACTGTTTTTTCACCAACTGGAATCCGCAGGCTATCGTTTAAACCGCATCCCTTTGCCCGATCACTTTGATTACCAAAGCTCGATTCAACATCGCCTGTCCGGCGCGCCGGTCTTGCTGACCGACAAAGATGCGGTCAAGGCTGGGGCGATCGGCGGGGATGAAACCTGGGTAGTCGAAGCTCAGGTGAATGCCTTAGAGTTAACGCAACGTTGGCAAGCTTATGTTCGGACATGCAAAAACTATTGATGGGATTACTGGTTTGCCCGATCTGCAAGGGTAAATTGAGCCTGAAACCCAGCGAAAAAGAGCTGTGGTGCTATGCCGATGGGCTGGCCTATCCAATCCTTGATGACATTCCGCGCTTGTTAGAAGACGAGGCCCGCCCACTGACCCTAGACGAAAAACTGGACCGCCCATGAGCTACCTGTGCATTATTCCCGCGCGATTCGGGTCGACCCGCTTGCCCGGCAAGCCCCTGCTGGATTTGGCGGGAAAACCCCTGATTCAGTGGGCGTGGCAGCGTGCCTGCAGCAGTCAAGCGAGCCGGGTGGTCATCGCAACCGATGACACCCGTATTCAATCGGTGGCCGAGGCCTTCGGTGCAGAGGTTGTGATGACCCGGGCCGATCACCTCTCAGGGACCGACCGTCTCGCCGAGGTGGTCGAGCAACTGGGGTGCCCCGACGATCAGGTGGTGGTGAATTTGCAGGGTGACGAGCCCGATGTGGCGCCGGCGGTGCTGGACCAAGTGGCCAGTCTGTTGCTGCGCCAGCCCCAGGCCAGTATGGCGACCCTGTCTGAACCCTTGCAGCATTACGAAGATTACCAAAACCCCAACGTGGTCAAGGTGGTTCGGGCCACGACCGGGCGTGCGCTGTACTTTTCCCGCGCCAGCCTGCCATTTTTCCGCGACACCGCGCCGCAAGTAGTGCACTCGACGATGGTGCAACGGCACCTGGGCATTTATGCCTACCGCGCTGGTTTGCTACGGCGCTTTGTCACCTGGCCCGCAAGCCCCCTGGAGCAAGCAGAAAAGCTAGAGCAGCTGCGGGTGCTTGAAGCCGGTGAGGGGATCTGGATCGAGCCCGCCTGCGCGCCGTCCAGCCCGGGCATCGATACGCAAGAACAATTGGAAGCCTTGAACCAGCGCTGGAGCCAAACATGAAAGTACTGTTTGTGTGTCTGGGCAATATTTGTCGCTCACCGACCGCCGAGGGCATTTGCCGCAGCAAGATTCGCAAGCGTGGCTTGCCAATCCAGACCGACAGTGCGGGCACAGCGGCCTACCATGTGGGCAACCCACCGGACCCTCGGTCGGTGCAGACCGCATCGGGCTATGGCTATGACCTGAGCGATTTGCGGGCCCGTCAAGTACAGCCAGCGGATTTCCATGAGTTCGACGTTATTCTGGCCATGGACCACCAAAACTATCAGGACCTGGTTGCGATCCGACCGGCGGATGCGTCGGCTGAACTGGTCATGATGTTAGGTGCGGGCGACTCGCAGTCTGCCGAGGTGCCCGATCCGTATTATGGGGGCGAGCAGGGCTTTCATGGGGTGGTTGAGTTACTGGAAGGCGCGGCTGACGCCTGGTTGGAGCGTTGGTCATCAAGATTCTGAGCCACCATCCACTGGACGAGAGCAACACCTTGGGTTTTCCCGCTCGGGCCGAAGCCTTTGTGCGGGTCGCCGATGAAGATCAACTGGTGGCGGCACTGGATTATGCGGATCAGCACAACCACCCGGTGACGCTGTTAGGCGGCGGGTCCAATTTGGTCCTGTGTGGTGATGTGCCGGGCCTGGTGATTCAAATGGGGATCCTGGGCCGGGTGCAACACGAGGACACTGTTATCCTGGGTGCGGGTGAGAATTGGCATCAGGCGGTAGTCTGGTCGGTTGAGACCTGTGCGCTGCAGGGCCTGGAAGCCCTGGCCTTGATCCCAGGCACCGTGGGGGCTGCGCCGGTTCAGAACATTGGGGCGTATGGCGTTGAGTTACACACGCTGTCCCCGGTGGTACGCGCTTATGATCGGGAAACCCGACGTTTTCGGTTGTGGCACGCCAACGAGGCCGAGTATGCCTATCGAGACAGTCGCTTCAAATCTGAGCGCGACCGTCATGTTATCACCGAGGTCCGGTTGTCCCTGGCCCGCCAGTCCGCCGTCAAACCCATGTATCCAGATTTATGCCGAGTATTGGGCGGTGATCAGGCGGTGGATCCCAAAACCCTGATGCAGGCGGTCATCCAGGTTCGGCAGCAAAAGTTACCCGA
>CALKMT010000155.1 GCA_938091715.1 uncultured Litorivicinus sp. | reverse complement strand
TTCGCCTTTCTTGCTGTCATACAGCTTGCCATTCTCGCCAAGGATCAGCCCATGCGCCTTGGCGTCTTCGATCACATGCGGGGCCCAGATCACGCCGCCGCCGGCATCATCACCGCCCAAAACCGCCATGATCATTCCATAGTCGGTGCCGATGTTTTCGAAACCGCGAAAGATGTTGGTGGGGATGTTAAAGATGTCGCCTTCGTTCAAGATCACTTCGCCTGCGGTGCCCTGGCGGCCCCAGAAAAAGCGCCAACGTCCTTTTAATACAAAAAAGACTTCCGCGGTGCGGTGGGTGTGCAGGCTGTTGTTGCATTTGGGCGGTTGACCGGCCGCACCAATATTGAACCCCGGGGTGTCCTGAATGTGGACATGCTGATCGGCGGACTCGGAAACCCCGCCCCCAATGATGGTGAAGTTTTCTTTTTGGTTTGAGCCGGGTGTGTGGGCGTCAATAAAGGCAGTTTTGCAGGGTTTTAGCTCGCCATAGCGAACGATTTGAACGGGGTCGGTCATTGGGTAATCCTTTTCCATGCCACGACTTTAGTCGCCGGTGCATCCGAATGCAATTGTCGGGTCCATGCTAGAATCTTGGCCCTGAGTAAGGGAGTGACTATGCAATCCATCTGTGTTTTTTGTGGCTCGAGTATTGGGCAATCACCGGCTTATCGAGCGATGGCCATGCGTTTAGGCGAGACCCTGGCCGAGCAGGGCATCGAGCTGGTCTATGGGGGCGCGCAGGTGGGACTGATGGGCGCGGTGGCGGATGCTTGCCTGGCCGCAGGCGGGCGAGTGTTTGGCGTCATCCCGGAACACCTGGACCGGATCGAGATTGCCCACACCGGGCTGACCGAGTTGCAGGTTGTGGCCGACATGCACACCCGCAAATCGGTTATGGCCCAGCGCGCCGATGCGTTCATTGCGCTGCCTGGTGGGGTGGGTACGCTGGAAGAGTTGTTTGAGGTCTGGACCTGGACCCAGCTGGGTATCCATCGTAAGCCCTTGGGAGTTTTGAACGTGGCGGGCTTTTACGATGGCTTGTTGGGCTTTTTGAATCAAATCCCCACCGCAGGCTTTATGCGCCCAAAGCACCGAGCACTGCTTCAGGATTCGGACCAGCCAGATCGACTGATCGAGTGCCTAAAGCAGGCTCATCTGCCGGATGTGCCTAAGTGGGTAGAACCCTAGCTTCGACGGGTCGCGCGCCGGTATTGCGGGTTAGCTTGGCCAAGCCCATAAATACCGCCGGCACCGACAGCACAATAATGACGGTGCCAAATAGCACACCAAAACCGATGCTGACCGCCAGCGGAATCAGGAACTGGGCTTGCAGGCTGGTTTCAAGAATCAGCGGGAAAATACCTAAAAAGGTCGTCAACGAGGTCAGCAAGATCGGGCGAAAGCGCGCCTTGGTGCCCTCGATCACCGCGGTCTGAACGTCCGCCCCCGTGGCCAACAACTCGTTGTATTTATCGACCATGACCAAGCTGTTGTTGATCACCACCCCGGCCAATCCGATGATGCCAAAAATACTCAGCAGGCCGACCGAAATGCCCATGATCAGGTGGCCAGCAATGGCGCCAATCAGCCCCAATGGGATGGCAAACATCACCACGATCGGTTGCAAGTAGCTGCGGAAGATCAACGCCAGCAGGGCGTAAATAATAAACATCGCAATACCAAAGGCCTTGCCCAGGGCACCGCCCGCATCGCCTTGGGTGCGCTGCTCGCCGCCAAAATCAACATTCAGACCGTCGTATTTGGCCAGCAGCTCGGGGATCAGCTCGGCTTCCAAGAATCCGTTGGCTTCCTGGCCGGTGATGACACTCAGGTCCACATCCGCGGTGACCGTGGTAATGGTCCGGCCATCGCGCCGCTGAATGGTGGTGGGGCTGGCGCCGGTTTGAATTTCGGCCACGGCACTGAGGGGCAATGTAGCCCCCTGACTGGTGCGGATGCGGGTTTCCAATAGATCGTCCAGGGTGTCCCGCTGGGATGCGGGATAGCGGACGAACACCCGAACATCGTCGGCGCCCCGTTGGATGCGGGTGGCTTCCAGTCCGTAAAAGCCCTGGCGAACCTGAGTCGCCAGATCGCTTAGGCTGACCCCATAGACCCGGGCGGCGTCCTTGAGGGCCAGGGTTAGCTCGGGACGCCCACCGGAGTTGTCGTCCTGAATGTCGAACACTCCCGCCAGATTTTCCAGGGTGTCGCGAATCTCGTTGACCACGGGGGTAATGTCTTGACCGTCGGGCAGCGAGACCTCAAGGGCCACCGCGGCGCCGGCGTCGACCAAGTTTGCGGACAAGGACAGTTTTTTAACCCCACTCAGTTGCCCAACTTCCTCACGCCAGGCGCTCTCGAACGCCTTGGTGGGCGTGGTGCGAATTTCAGGATCGCTTAGACGGACAATCACGTGCCCGATCGCGCCGCTGGCGCGTTGCTCACCGCCCACTGGCCCACCCTGGGTGGGACTCAGCCCCGTGACCGCGTAGATGTTTTCAATGATTGCGGGTTGGCCGTCCTCGGCCTCCTGATCCAACTGTGCTCCGGCGCGAACCGCCGCTGCCCGCAGGATTTCAATATTGATTCGGGTGTTGTCAAAGTTGGTGCCGTCGGTCATTTCCAGGTTGGCAGTAACGAATTTGCCTTCGATGGCCGGGAAAAAGCTGAATTTGACGTAACCATGGACCATCACGCCGACCGTCAGCACCATCAGGGCAGCCACGGTGGCCAGGGGAATCGACGTGTGATTCGTGCAAAACCGAAGCAGTTGGTGCAAAGGTCCTTCGATAA
>CALKMT010000154.1 GCA_938091715.1 uncultured Litorivicinus sp. | reverse complement strand
CCCAGCGGTCAGTTTTTTGGTGTTTTGGTCGGTCTTTAAGAAGATCGGCATCTTAACCGATGTGCACGGCATCAGCTCAATCGCGGATTTTATCGCATCTCGCTATGGCAAGGCTCAGAGTGTCGCAGTACTGGTGACCTTTGCCGCCTTGTTGGTGGTGGTCCCTTATCTGGCCTTGCAGCTCAAAGCCATATCGACGGCCTGGGCCACGATGACGGGCGCAGACACCGGTGGAACCCCAGCCCTGATCGCCACCTTGTTAATGGCGACCTTTGCGGTGGCCTTTGGCACCGCCCAGTTGAATCGGCGCGAACATCACCGCGGGCTGATGCTGTCATTGGCGGTCGAATCGGCCTTTAAGCTGGTGGCATTTGCAGCGGTTGCCATCGGCATCACTACCTTGCATTACGGGGACTTTGCCGAACTGATCAGTACCGCCGCCGCCAACCCCAAAGCACAAGCCCTGTTCAACACAGACTTCACCACGCCACTGTTTGTCACTCAAACCTTGTTGGCCGGACTGGCGGTGTTTTGCTTGCCCCGTCAGTTCCAAGTGAGCTTTGTGGAATCCGGTGGTGCCGAGCGAACCGACCTGGCCCGCTGGGTCATGCCTTTGTACCTGGCCCTGTTCGCCATGCTGGTCATCCCGATCGCCGCAGCGGGCATTTTGCTGCTGCCCTCGGACGCCAATCCAGATCTGTTCGTCCTGTTGCTGCCATTAAGTTCGGAGCAGAATTGGCTGACGTTGCTGGCCTACCTGGGTGGTTTGTCCGCCGGCATCGCCATGATTATTGCAGCCACCATGGCGCTATCCACCATGATCTGTAACGAGTGGGTGGTGCCGGGTTACGTAGCCCTGGGCCGGGATCAGCAGAGCACCGACTTGTCCCAGCTCATCCTGGCCAGCCGACGTTGGTCAATCGTTGGCATCATGCTGCTGGCGTACCTGTATCACGAGCTGTCCTCTGGAGTGGATAGCCTGGCCAACATCGGTTTGATGGCCTTTGTGGCAGCCAGCCAATTCGGCCCGGCGCTTCTGATTGGTCTGTATTGGCGTGGCGGCAATCGTTACGGCGCGCTATGCGGACTCGGTGTCGGTGTGTTTGTCTGGGCCTACACACTGGCCGTGCCCGCGGTTCTCGGGTTGGATCCGGCGCAGACACTGGGTTGGAATCAGCAAATTGGCTTGGTCGGGTTAGAAACCCTGGATCCGATTACCCACAGCACCCTGTGGTCGCTGGGGCTAAACATCGTGTTATACGTCTTGGTTTCGATGCTGACCCGGCCGAGTTTTGTTGACCGCATGCAAGCCAGTGTGGTGGTCGATGCGGCAGCTTTAACCACAACACCCAAAGCCTGGCGCGGACAGCTCAGCGTTGGCGATTTAGAGGTCTTGTTGGCGCGCTATTTGGGCGAAGAATCGGCCACCCTGGCCTGGCAAGAAATTGTCGAGCAGATCTCGGATCAGCCGATCAAAGAGCAAAGCGACGCGTCACCCGAATTACTCAGCCTGGTTGAACGGCGACTGGCCCAGGTCATGGGCGCCTCCAGTGCTCGCCTGGTGTTGGATGCCCGGGCCCGGGGAAGGATGGTCAAAGCCGACGAGCTGGTGTCGGTCGTCGAAGAGTCCAACCGCGCGCTGCAAACCAGCCGCGAACAATTGATGGCGGCTCTGGAAAACTTAGCCCCTGGCGTTAGCGTCGTGGACAGCGAGCATCGCCTGGTGGCCTGGAACCGGCGCTATCAAGAGATTTTCAAGTACGACGAATCCATGCTGCAAATTGGCCGGCCGATTGCTGACCTGATCCGTTACAACGCACAGCGTAACTTTTTTGGTGAGGGGGACGTCGACGCCCAGGTCGCCCGACGCATCGAACACTTGAACACCGGTCGCAGTCACCGCCGGGTGTCCTATTTGCCTGATGGGACGGTGATCGAAATCAACGGTAACCCCATGCCCGGCGGCGGGTTTGTGACCAGTTTTTATGACATCACCGAGCTGAAGCGCAACGAACAGGCTTTGAAAGCCTCGGAATCTAACATCCGGCTATACACCGACAGCTTGCCGATCATGTTGGCGTACTTGGATAACGATCGACGCATCCTGTTCATCAACCAAGCCTTTGAAAGGCTTATGGGGATGAAGCGCGAGACCACCCTGGGCCGACACGCTTGGGAAGTTTTCTCGGAACAGGAATACGAATTGCGCCGGCCGTACATGACCCAGGCACTGAACGGCCTGAAGGCCAGTTTTGAAGTCAAAGTCGAATTCGACGACGAAGAGCGCTACTACGAGGCCAGCTACACCCCGCACGCCAAAGGCGACCGGGTGCTGGGCTTGTTCATCATGTACCAGGACATTACCGAGCGACGTAACGCCGAGGTCAAGCTGACCGAGGCCAATGAGACCCTAGAAGAACGGGTGAATGACCGTACTCAGGAGCTGAGTCAGGTCAACGCCCAGCTGATGGTCGAGAACCGCATCCGAGCCAACACCGAGTCTCAATTACAGCAGGCCAAGCAGACCGCCGACCAAGCCAACCTATCGAAAACCCGATTTTTGGCCGCCGCCAGTCACGACTTAATGCAACCGCTGAATGCGGCGCGCCTATTCGCCAGCGCCCTCGCCGGCCGACTCAGTGGAGATGCGCGTGAGCTGGCGCAAAACTTAGACAGCTCCTTGGACAATGCCGAGGATTTGCTGGGGACCCTGTTGGAGATCTCCAAACTGGACGCCGGGGCGACCAAACCCAATATCGTGCCCATTGACCTGCAGCCTCTGCTGCAAAAGCTGGCGGTTGAATTCACCGCCCTGGCCGAGGAAAAAGGCATTCAACTGCGAGCCCGCCCGCGCTCGATCTGGGTCGAGGCCGACGCCTTGATGCTGCGCCGGATCCTGCAGAACTTTCTGTCCAATGCCCTGCGCTATACCCGTCAGGGTGGCGTCTTGTTGGGCACCCGTGTGCATGATGGTCAGGTCGAAATTCAAGTCTGGGATAGCGGCATCGGCATCGCGGAACAGGACCAAGCGCGAGTGTTTGACGAATTCGCACGCTTGGAATCCGGACGTGCTCAACACGACAAAGGCATGGGCCTGGGACTGTCCATCTCGATCCGCTTGGCTCGCCTGATCGGCGGCCAGCTCGGCCTAACCTCGCGGGAAAACAAAGGCACCTGTTTCAGTTTAACCCTGCCCGTCACCGAAAAACGGGCAGCGCCCATTGGCCCACGACCCGGTACGCGGCGCTCAAAAGTCAGTTTGAG
>CALKMT010000153.1 GCA_938091715.1 uncultured Litorivicinus sp. | reverse complement strand
AACCTTGGGCATGGCCGCCAATCCGCCGGTGGCGGCTGAAGCCATCAGGAACTTGCGACGATTAAAAACGGACTGAGGGGTAATTTCGGATTCAGATGGGTGAGGCATTGCAATCTCCTAGCGATGCCACTGTGACTATTTATGGCGTGAAGAGTTCCCACGCAGGGTTACCCAGGCATACTCGCCCGGTCCACTGAGCAGATAAATCACGCTAATCAATAACAGCACCCTAGGCGGATCCAGCGAAATCAACGCGTAGACGGCCACCACGGCGGCGAGTGCCATGAACGGCACCTTGCTGCCAGCGTCCAGCTCTTTGAAGCTGCGATACTTGATGTTGCTGACCATCAACGTACCCAGTACAGCGGTTAACGGCAAGTACAACCACAGCCAATCCTGACCTCCGATTCCCGCATCCGCGAGGCTCCAGGTCAGGGCCGCTATAACCCCAGCCCCGGCAGGACTGGCTAGGCCGGTGAAGAATCGCTTGTCCGCGGTGTCGGTTTGCACGTTAAAACGCGCCAACCGTAGCGCCACGCAGGCGACAAAAATAAAGGCCGCAATCCAGCCGGATTTTCCGCCGTATTGAGCCGAGTATGAAAACGAGAGGATGGCGGGTGCCACCCCAAAGGCCACCATGTCCGACAGGCTGTCGAACTGAACGCCAAATTCGGATTGGGTGTTAGTCATGCGGGCCACGCGCCCGTCCAGACCGTCCAGGATGCCGGCCACCACAATGCTGATGGCCGCCACCACAAACAACCCATTTTCCGGGGTTGCCCGCATCGCGTTCACAATGCTGTAAAAGCCCGCGAGCAGAGCCGCGGTGGTGATCAAGTTGGGCAACAAATAAATGCCGCGGCGCTGACCGCGACGGTCGATCGCAATCGGTTCTTTGTTGCCCTGCATGATCAGTTTTTGCTCTTGTCGACCAACTGGTTTGCAGCGATCCAAGGCATCATGGCACGCAATTCACCGCCGACTTTTTCGATCGGATGGGCTGCGTTGTTGCGACGACGAGCCGTCATGGACGGATAATTGGTCGCGCCTTCTGCGATGAACATCTTGGCGTACTCACCGTCTTGGATACGCTTGAGTGCGTTGCGCATCGCTTGACGGCTTTCTTCGTTGATGACTTCGGGGCCAGTCACGTACTCGCCGTACTCGGCGTTGTTCGAGATCGAGTAGTTCATGTTGGCGATGCCGCCTTCGTACATCAAATCGACGATCAGCTTGAGCTCGTGCAGACATTCGAAGTAGGCCATTTCGGGCGCATAACCCGCTTCGGTCAGGGTTTCAAAGCCCATCTTAACCAACTCAACCGCACCGCCACACAATACGGCTTGCTCGCCGAACAGGTCAGTTTCAGTCTCGTCTTTGAAGGTTGTCTCGATGATGCCAGTACGACCACCACCAATGGCTGAGGCGTAGGACATAGCCACCGATTTCGCGTTGCCCGAAGCGTCCTGTTGGATGGCGATTAGGTCAGGGATGCCGCCGCCTTTTACGAATTCGCTACGCACGGTATGACCCGGCGCCTTGGGTGCAATCATGACAACGTCTAGATCCGCACGGGGCTCGATCTGGTTGTAATGGATGCTGAAACCATGAGCGAACGCCATGGTCGCGCCCTGCTTCAGGTTGGGAGCGATTTCTTCGCGGTACAACTGACCCTGGAATTCGTCAGGCGTCAGAATCATCACGAAATCAGCCGCCGATACAGCTTCGGCCACGGGAGCCGTTTTCAGGCCAGCGCCTTCCGCTTTGGCGATGGACGAGGAACCCGCACGCAAACCAACGGTTACGTCGACCCCTGATTCGTTCAGGTTGCACGCGTGGGCGTGGCCTTGAGAGCCATAGCCGATGATCGCAACTTTGCGGCTCTGGATCAGAGAGAGGTCACAGTCTTTGTCGTAATACACTTTCATTTCGATTTCCCAATCGTTGGTTTACAGAGCCAAAACCCGCTCGCCACGGGCAATACCGCACACACCCGTGCGCGCTACTTCCATGATGGCAACCGAGCCAATGGCCTCGATAAAGGCGTCCAATTTGTCTGACGAACCCGCCAGCTGGACCGTATAGGCTGAGGGTGTAACGTCCACCACCTGCCCTCGGAAGATGTCAGCGGTACGCTTTACTTCAGCACGCTGCGCACCGGTCGCCTTGATTTTAATCAGCATCAGTTCGCGCTCAATGTGCGCGCCCTCAGACAGATCTACCAATTTGACCACATCAATCAGTTTGTTCAACTGCTTGGTAATTTGCTCGACCACCCGGTCGTCACCAATCGTCGTGACGGTCAGACGTGACAGTGAGGGGTCGTCAGTCGGCGCCACCGTCAGGCTTTCGATGTTATAGCCGCGCTGGCTGAACAATCCGGTCACCCGCGACAGCGCGCCGGGGGCGTTTTCCATTAGTACGGAGATGATATGACGCATTAAGTACGCTCCGTCTTTGAGACCCACATGTCGCGCATGCTGCCCGTTGCGATTTGCATCGGATACACGTGCTCGTTGGGGTCAACCAAAATATCCATAAAGACCAGCTTGTCCTTCATTGCGAAACAATCGGTCATGGCTTGCTTGAGTTGCGCAGGATCGGTGACTCGCATGCCCACGTGACCAAAGGCTTCGGCCAAGGCCACAAAATCGGGCAGTGAGTCTTGATAAGTTGAGGCTGAATAGCGTCCACCGTACTGCATGTCCTGCCACTGACGGACCATGCCCAGCGCTTCGTTGTTGATGTTGATAATCTTGAGCGGCAATCCGTACTGCTTGCAGGCTGACAGCTCTTGGATGCACATCTGAATGCTGCCCTCGCCCGTCACCACGGCGACAGGTGCGTCGGGGTGCGCAAACTGCACGCCCATTGCCGCAGGCAGACCAAAGCCCATGGTGCCCAGGCCGCCGGAATTGATCCAACGACGGGGTTTGTCGTACTTGTAATATTGCGCGGCGAACATCTGGTGCTGACCGACGTCAGAACAAACAAAGGCATCGCCACCGGTGACTTCGTACAAGGTCTTGACCACGTCCTGGGGCATGATCATGTCGGTGCGCTCGAACCGGTCCTGAGTCCACAGTCCCTGACTGTCACGCCAACCGTCGATTTGCTGCCACCAAGCCGCCAAATCCTCTGCGTTTTGACCCATCTGAACTTCGTCAAGCATGACCAGCATATCGGCCAACACCGCTTTGGTCGGGCCAACGATCGGCACTTCGACTTCGGAGATGGTTTTTTGGATGCTTGCGGGGTCGATGTCGATGTGAATGAACTTGGCACCCGGGCAGAACTTGTCGGGGTCATTGGTCACTCGGTCGTCGAAACGCGCGCCAACCGCAAAGATCACATCCGCGTTGTGCATGGCCATGTTGGCTTCGTAAAAGCCGTGCATGCCCAACATGCCGATAAACTGTGGGTCTGTACCGGGAAACGCGCCCAAGCCCATGAGGGTATTGGTGACGGGGTAGCCCAGACGCTTGGCCAGTTCGGTCAATTCGCCCGACGCATCCCCAGTAACGCTGCCGCCACCGGCGTAAATCACCGGCCGCTTAGCCTGAACCAAAAGTTCTAGGGCTTTGCGAATCTGGCCGCTGTGGCCTTTTTGCGCGGGGCTGTATGAGCGCAGGCGCATGGATTCGGGGTATTCAAACGGTCGTTTCTCTGTGGGCGCCGTCATGTCCTTGGGAATGTCGATGACCACAGGACCCGGGCGGCCGGTCGACGCCAACATGAAGGCCTTCTTCATGATGCTGGGGATCTCTTCGACGCTTTGGACCATAAAGCTGTGCTTTACGATCGGCCGAGACACACCAATCATGTCGGTTTCTTGGAAAAAGTCAGTTCCGGTCGCCCAGCTAGGCACGTTGCCGCTGAGCACGACCAGGGGAATAGAGTCCATGTACGCCGTGGCAATACCGGTCACCGCGTTGGTCGCACCCGGGCCCGAGGTCACAAGTACCACACCGGTTTTACCAGTTGATCGGGCATATCCGTCAGCGGCGTGCACGGCACCTTGCTCGTGACGTACTAGAATATGCTCGACGTGATCCTGCTGGTATAAGGCGTCATAAATATGCAGCACTGAACCACCGGGGTAGCCGAAGATGAGGTCTACGCCTTCTTCTTTCAGTGACCGCATGATCATTTCGCCACCGGATAGGTGTTCAACGCTCATGCTTTTGTCCATTCGTTAGTTGCGATCGGCCCAGAGTTCGACGAACCCGAAAGCCAAAAAGGTGCAATAAAATACCCGCTCACCTGCGTTTCAGCAAGATCGGCAGCGGGTTTGTTAAACGAATGGGTTAGCTGGCCGCCTGAAAACTCCACTGACCATCGGCGAAACTGGCCTGAATCTGACTGCCCGGGGGGTAATCCCCCTGCAACAACTGCTTGGCTAGCGGATTCTCGAGCCACTGCTGAATCGAGCGCTTTAAGGGCCGCGCACCATAGACCGGGTCGTAGCCCATCGCGACCAACTGATCCAACGCTGCAGGTGACAGCGTCAGGGTCAGATCCCGCTCGGCCAGGCGCCCCTCGAGGCGTTTTAACTGGATGCTGGCAATGTCACGTATGTGCTCGGCGCCCAAGGCGTGGAATACCACTGTTTCGTCGATTCGGTTGATGAACTCTGGGCGGAAGTGGCTGCCGACAATATTCATTACCGATGCTTTTAGGGACTCGTAGGGCTCACCGGCTTGGGCCTGAATCACATCGGAACCCAGATTCGACGTCATCACCACGACCGTGTTACGGAAATCAACGGTTCGACCCTGGCCGTCAGTCAGGCGGCCGTCCTCGAGTACCTGCAACAGAACATTAAAGACATCGGGGTGGGCTTTTTCGACCTCGTCTAACAACAGCACGGAATACGGCTTGCGGCGTACGGCCTCGGTCAGATAACCGCCCTCTTCATAGCCGACATAGCCCGGCGGCGCTCCAATCAGGCGAGCCACGGAGTGCTTTTCCATGAACTCGGACATGTCGACACGGGTCATGGCGTCCTCGGTGTCGAACAAGAAGCGCGCCAAGGACTTGCACAGCTCGGTTTTACCGACGCCGGTCGGGCCCAGGAACAAGAACGAGCCATTGGGGCGGTTGGGATCCGCCAGCCCAGCCCGGGCGCG
>CALKMT010000152.1 GCA_938091715.1 uncultured Litorivicinus sp. | reverse complement strand
ATCGATAACCACCGAGCCCACCCGAGGCGGGAACCACGCGATGACAGGGCACGCTAAGGCAAATGGGATTGGATGCGCAAGCGGTACCGACCGCCCGTGCCGCCTTGGGTGCGTCGATCTGTTCGGCTAGCTGTGCATAGTGGATCGGATGACCCGCCGGCACCGACTGCAGCGCCTGCCAGACGCGCATCTGAAATGGGGTGCCCGACAGATCCAGCGGCAATGGCAGCCGTTGCCGATACAGGCCCTGGGCAAAGTGATCCAACACCTGACCAGCCGCCGGCGACATCGGCGCCAAACACGCACTGGGAAAGCGCTCGGCCAAGTCCTGCAACAGGGGCCCCGGCCGGTCGCCCATGGCAGCGAAGGCGACGCCTTTGGGGCTGAGTGCCACCAGCAGCCAACCCAATTCGATGGCGGCAATGCCCCAGGACAGCGTCAAAGCCTGATCGGTTTCACTGGGCCGCAAGCCCAGCCAACGGTGAACGCCGCGACGCATGCTGGCCTCGCTGGCAAATCCGGCCATCAGTGCAGCATGTAACACCGAATGGCCGCGCGCCCGGGCCGCCACGTAGTCCTGGGTCAGGCAAAATTGTTGCAGGTCTTTTGCCCCGACACCCAGCCAACGCTCGAGCCCACGGCTAAGGGTCGCCGGCTGAATGCCCAGGGAGTCGGCCACCTGGCCAGGGATGTTGCCTGCGGATAACCGAACCACCGCCTGCTCTAGCCACTCGGGGTAGCCTGCGACCTGGTCTGGATGGCAACGCTTACAGGCCCGAAAGCCGGCCTGAACCGCATCATCGTTGGCGCGGAAAAATCGCAGATGTTCGGGCTTGGCCGCCGGGGAGGGACAACTGGGCCGGCAGTACACACCGGTCGTCAGAACCCCGTACCACAGATAGCCATCCATGGACGCGTCCCGGGTGTGGATGGCGATATGGCCGGCCTGTTCCCATGCAGAAATAGTCATGCCAACAGTGTCGCTTGAACCGGCCAAAGCGGGCCACTCATTTTTTGACCCGGTTATTGAAGTTGCAATTCGACTAGTCGCTTAAGGACTTTTTCAGGTCAGGGTAATAGTTTTCACGGGGGCCCACTGCTTGCAGATATACCAGGCACAGCGGCGTGTCCAGGGTGTATCCCAGCAGAAAAATCCGGGCGCCGGCTTTGAACTTGTGCACTCGCAAGCTGGCCAAATCGCCGCGCTTTAACCGGCCAATCCTTGGGTCATACAGGACCTCGGTGACCGCCTGGTTGCAGGCCTGCCGCGCCTGGGGATCCAGCTTTTTATAGGCCCTCGAAAACCGTCGGGCTTGAACCGCCGTCCATGGCGTCATTGATCCGAGGGCACAAAGGGCGTGGCCTGATCCGCAGGCTCGGCCAAGGCGAACAAGGACTCGACAATAAAGTCGACCGGCAAATCGGGATTGTCCAAGGCCGCACGGCCGACTTGCGCCCAAAACTCCAATTGGCCCTGTACCGTCCGGTGCTCGGCCTTGGCCGCTGCCCTGGCCGCTTGAACCAAGCTGTCATCTAAACGCACGGATGTGCTCATACTGTATCCCTCGTTACGGTTACCACAATTGTAGCAACCGTAACCATCCCACCGCCAACCCCGATCCAACAAACCCATAGCGTCACCCCGCCCGCTCACGTAACATTTCGCGCTACACCCTGAACATTCGCGGCTGCCCATCCCAGCCCCTAGGAGTTATTCGTTGTCCAAAGGTAATAAGTCAGGCCAGACTGGCTCGTACGTGTACACCATGAACCGGGTTTCCAAGACGGTTCCGCCCCAACGTCAAATCCTGAAAGACATCAGCCTGTCGTTCTTTCCCGGCGCCAAAATCGGTGTCCTAGGCCTGAACGGTTCGGGTAAATCCAGCCTGTTAAAAATCATGGCCGGCGTGGACAACGAGTTCGACGGCGAAGCCCGCCCCCAGCCCAACCTGCGTGTGGGTTACCTGCCCCAAGAACCGCACCTGGATTCGGCCAAGGACGTGCGCGGCAATGTCGAGGAAGGCGTCGCCGAGATCAAAGCGATGCTGACCGAGTTCGACGAGATCTCGATGAAGTTTGGCGAGGAAATGACCGACGACGAGATGAACGATTTGTTGTCACGCCAGGGCGATCTGCAAAACCAGATCGATTCGGTCGGCGGATGGGAGCTGGACCGCACCCTGGAGCGGGCCGCGGATGCGCTGCGCTTACCGGCTTGGGACGCGGCCGTGGACAACCTGTCCGGCGGTGAGCGGCGCCGTGTTGCGCTGTGTCGTTTGCTGTTGAGCAAACCCGACATGCTGCTGCTGGACGAGCCGACCAACCACCTGGACGCCGAATCGGTGGGCTGGCTGGAGCAGTTCCTGCAAGAATTCCCCGGCACCGTGGTGGCCATCACCCACGACCGCTATTTCCTGGACAACGCCGCAGGCTGGATTCTGGAATTGGACCGTGGCCACGGCATCCCCTACGAGGGCAACTACTCAAACTGGCTGGAACAAAAAGAGACCCGCCTGGAGCAAGAATCCAAGGGCGAGGAAGCGCGCGCCAAAGCGATCAAACACGAATTGGAATGGGTGCGCTCGAACGCCAAGGGTCGCCAGTCCAAGTCCAAGGCCCGTCTAAAAGCCTTTGAGGAGCTGCAAAGCCAACAGACCCAAGCACGCAACGAAACCCAGGAAATCTATATTCCGCCGGGGCCGCGTTTGGGCGAAAAGGTCATCGAGCTGCATGGCGTCAGCAAGTCCTATGGCGACAAACAACTGTTCGAAGATCTGTCCTTTAGCATTCCCCAGGGCGCGATCGTCGGCGTGATTGGCGGTAACGGGGCCGGTAAATCGACTCTGTTCAAGCTGATCACCGGCCAGGAACAGCCGGACACCGGCGAGGTGGTGGTCGGCGAGACGGTCAAACTCGGCTATGTCGATCAAAGCCGCGACACCCTGGATGGCAGCAAAACCGTGTGGGAAGAAGTCTCTGACGGCCTGGACCAGATCACGGTGGGCAACTACCAAATCAGTTCCCGGGCCTATTTGGGTCGCTTTAACTTCAAAGGCCAAGACCAACAGAAATGGGTCAAGGATCTGTCCGGCGGTGAGCGCAATCGTTTGCACTTGGCCAACACCCTGAAACAGGGCGGCAACGTGTTGCTGTTGGACGAACCGACCAACGATCTGGACGTGGAAACCCTGCGCGCCCTAGAAGAAGCCGTACTGGCCTTCCCAGGCGTCGTGGTCATGATCTCGCACGATCGCTGGTTCCTGGATCGTATTAGCTCGCATATTTTGGCCTACGAAGGCGACTCGACGGTCAGCTTTTTTGAGGGCAACTACACCGAGTACGAAGCGGATCGCAAGAAGCGCCTGGGCGATATTCAGCCCACGCGAGTCAAATACAAAAAGCTCGGAAACTGATCCTTGCCATGGTTTCTGCTCAGTTGTTCGGCCCTGTTTTGGGCCGGCAACTTCGTCGTCGGGCGGCTGGTCGCCGGTGAAGGCGGCCCATTAACCCTGTCGATTTGGCGCTGGGCGCTGGCCACCCTGATCATCCTGCCCTTTGCCTGGCCCCGCATCTGGCGTCAGCGGGCATTGATTGCAGATAACTGGAAGCTACTGACCTTTTTGGCCCTGTTCTCGGTGGCCAGCTTTAACACCTTGCTGTACGTCGGTTTGCAGACCACCACCGCAACCAACGCCCTGATCATCAACAGCTCAATCCCGGTCTTGATCATTGCCTTTGGCATGCTGCTGCTGGGCCAACGGCCTCAGCCCCGCAGCCTGATCGGGATCCTGGTCAGTTGTACCGGGGTGGTTTGGCTGGTCTCCAAAGGGGATCTGTCCAGCCTGATGCAACGCGGCATCACCGAGGGCGATTTGTGGATCCTGGCCTCCAGCGTGGTGTGGGCCATCTACTCGTTGTACCTGCGCTTCCGCCCTGCCGATCTGGATCCGGTGGCCTTTTTGGGCTTTACCTGTTTGGTCGGCACCAGTGCGATTGCGGTGCTGCGTTGGATTAACCCCCTGGGCGAGCCGCCACTGCCCATGGAGCCACACCTGCTGGCAGCGGTTGCTTTCTTTGCGCTGTTCCCCTCGTTGGGCGCGTATTTGTGCTGGAACGCCGGATTGGCCAAAGTCGGCGCCGCCCGGGGTGGGCAAATGATTCATCTGATGCCGGTGTTCGGCCTAACCCTGGCCACCGCGTTCCTCGGTGAACGCATGGTGTCCCATCATTGGATCGGTGGGGCGCTGATCGCCACCGGCCTGCTGATTGCATTACTACCTACCAAAGGAATCACCCGTGCTTGATTTCAGCCAACAAGACCACCGTCGCGGTTTTCGCTCGAAAAAGTGGAGCCGCTTTGGCCCGGACGTATTGCCCCTGCCGGTCGCGGACATGGATTGCACCATCGCCGAGCCCATTCAGGCGGCGTTAAACGAACGGGTCGCCCATGGCATTTTTGGCTATGACCACCCCCCTGAAAACGCCATCTCGGTGTTCGTCCAGCATTGCGCCGAGCAGTACGACTGGGCAGTGGACCCTGAATGGATTGTGCCGGTGGGCGGCGTCGTGCCGGCCCAATTCGCCGCGGTTCGTGCCTTTTCCCAGGGCGGCCAGATTGCCATTCCCAACCCGATTTATCACAGCTTTCCCCGGGCTCCCGAAATCGGTGACGCTCAGGCCCAGGCCATCGGATCAGTTCTGCAGCAAGGCCGCGAAACCCTGGACCTGCAGGCATTCGAGGCCTGTCTAGCGCAAGCCGACAACGCCGGGGTCTCGTTGTTGTGCAACCCGCATAATCCGGGCGGCGCGGTGTATACCCAGGACGAGCTGCAGCAGATTTCGACCATCGCCCACACGCATCAGAACGTTTTGGTGTCCGACGAGATTTGGGCCGACCTGATTCTGGACAACCTGCCCCACCACCCCATGGCCAAGATCGACCCGGTCTGGGGCATCAGCATCCTGGCCGCCACCAAGACTTGGAACATCGCAGGATTGCACTTGGCCTTTGTGGTGATTCCCAATCCCGACCTGCGGGTACGGTTTCAGTCGGCCATCATCGGTTATCCCGAGGTGTCGTATCTGGCCTGGATTGCCACCACCGCGGCCTATCAACAGGGTGGCCCCTGGCGGTCAGCGCTGTTGGATCACCTGCGCGGGCAACGCGCAACGATGCAGGCCTTTGTTGAGCAACATCCACACCTGAGCATGACCCATCTGCAGGGCACCTATTTGGCCTGGGTCGATTGCCGGGCCTTGAACCGGCCCGCCTTGCACGCGGATTGTGTCGCCGCGGGCCTGGGGCCGGATGACGGCGAGCCCTACGGCAAGCCCGGTTTCCTGCGTTTTAATCTGGCCTGCAGCGCGCCGTTATTGGAGCAAGCCTTGCAACGCTTTGCCGGGGTCATCGCATGAAGCCTGATCTGGTTCGGCTGGTCGCCGCACAGGCCATTTTGGGCAGTGCCATGACCCTGTTGGTCAGCATTACCGCTCTGGCCTCCAAGCCGATCGCCCCTGGGGTGGCCTGGGTCACCCTGCCGGTCAGTCTGCAGTTTTTGGGACTATTGATCGCCACCGCCCCGGCCAGCTTCCTGATGGCCTCCGTGGGCCGACGCAATGGATTTTTGGTCGGCTGTTTGCTGGGCGTGATCGCAGGCGTGCTCGGGGCCGCCGCCCTGTGGACATCGTCCTTTGTCATGCTGTGCGTGGCCTCGACGCTGGCCGGTGCCTCGAATGCCTTTGGCCAGTACTACCGCTTTGCCGCCCAAGAGGTGGTGGATGAGCCCCAGCGTGGCCGGGCCTTGGGCTGGGTCATGTTTGGTGGGGTGCTGGCGGCCTTTGTTGGCCCGCAACTGAGCATCTACGGACGGGACGCACTGCTGGTGCCCTTTGCCGGTGCCTACCTGGCCATGGCGGTCTTGTTTGTGCTGTCGTTTATCGGCCTGTGGCACTTAAACCTGGGCAAGAGCGAGCGTCCCCCCAGTGGCGGACGCAACCTGTCCCAGCTGATCCGAGATCCTGATCTGATCGTGGCCGTGATCGCAGGCGTCACCAGCTACAGCGTGATGGCCTTGTTAATGAACGTCACGACCCTGGCCATGGATCGCTATGGCTTTGCCTTCTCGCAGGTGGGCTTGGTCATCCAGTGGCACGTGGTGGCCATGTTTGGGCCCAGCTTCTTTACCGGCTATCTGCTGACGCGTTTCGGAACACGGGCGGTCATGCTGGCCGGTGCCTGCCTGTACTTTGTGTGTTCGGTCCTGACCCAGGTGGGACTGGAGTATGGACACTTTGTCGCGGCGCTGGTGCTGCTGGGACTGGGTTGGAATTTTCTGTTTCTGGGCGCCACCCGGGCGGTCGGCGAGTGCTTGAAACCGGCCGAGCGAGCCCGCGGTCAAGCGCTGAACGAAACCCTGGTGTTTGGCCTGACCGGCGTGGCGGTGTTTTTTGCCAGCCCGCTGGAATCCGCCCTGGGCTGGCAGCCGCTGAATCTGGTCATGCTGGTGCCGGTGGGCGTGGTGGTATTGCTGCTGATCTTTATCAAACGTACAACCCCAAGTGGTACCCCAACAGTGGCGAAATAAGCGCCCTTAACTAGGCTATCTAAGTTAGCAGTACGCTTAGGCAGTCAATAGTGAAGTATCAACAATGGGTATGGCGCGGTTTGGCCTTGGCAACCGCATGCATCGCTGGCAACGCGCAGGCCGTTCGGTTCCAGGAAATCCAATTGGGCTCGTATCTGAACGAGCCCCTTAAAGCACGCATTGAGATCAATCGTGCCACCGCAGACGAGCTTGATTCGCTGGTGCCCTCGTTGGCCTCGGCCAATGCGTTTCAAGCAGCGGGCATCGAGCGATCCGAAACCCTGGCCAACCTGACCTTTACCCTGGGGCCGGGATGATAGGCGTGAGAATGTCGTCGCAAGTGCTGCGTTGCTTTTACCAAGCTGTCGCTGTTGAAACAAATAACTAGTATTTGTATTTAAACTGAGCATTTTATGACCTTAAAAAACGGATA
>CALKMT010000151.1 GCA_938091715.1 uncultured Litorivicinus sp. | reverse complement strand
TGATGACCGGGTACACCAAGTCCGTGCAAGCCGGATGCACAGCGGCCATGGGCGGCCAACACTAATGACTTGGAGTACAAGATGAAAAAGCAACTCATGGCACTATTGGTTTCTGGAATGACGCTCTCGGCGATGGCCGGGGGCATGAAGGCGGACATTGTGGACACCGCAGCCGAAGCAGGCACCTTCAAAACCTTGCTGGCTGCGGCCGAAGCCGCGGGTCTGGTCGGCACGTTGAAAGGGCCAGGGCCCTTGACCGTTTTTGCACCCACGGACGAAGCGTTTGCAAAACTGCCAGCCGGGACGGTGGAAAATCTGTTAAAGCCCGAGAACAAGGATCAGTTGACTGCGGTGCTGACTTATCATGTGGTGGCCGGCAAGGTAATGGCCAAAGACGTCATGTCACTGGATGAAGCCACCAGTGTGCAGGGCGACACCATCGATATTAGTTTGGCCGGCAGCAACGTGATGGTCGATCAAGCGAAGGTGGTTGCGACGGATATTCAAGCCAGCAATGGCGTGATCCACGTGATCGACTCGGTCATTCTGCCTAACTAACCGCCACTGCGTTTCGCGTCGTAACCTGCGGCGCGGAGCGCGTTTAGGATCTTTTCCACTTGATCCCCCTGAATTTCGATCACCCCATCTTTCACAGCTCCCCCGACGCCCACTTTCTTTTTCAGTGATTTGCCCAAGGCCTTCAGCTCCGCGTCAGCGAGAGGAAGACCGTTCACCGTGGTCACCGCTTTGCCGCCGCGGCCCTTTTTTTCCAGGCGAACCCGCACGCGCCCGTCTCCGATGATCTCTGGCTTGGAATCTTGCGTTTGAATTCTGCCTTGCTCGGTTGAGTAGACCAGGGTTCTATCACGTGTCATTCGGGGGCTTCTCTGGGTTATTCAATGGCCAAAAATTGCATCTGAGTGCCGGATTCACTATGTTGTGCGCTATCCATCTTACAGAGTTGTGCCCAAGATCAGAATGATCTTGGTGGTTAGGTTTTCGGAGTAATAATGAACAAAGTGCCAATGACAGTGGCCGGTGAAATCGCCTTGCGTGCTGAGTTGACCGACTTGAAAAGCGTTCAGCGCCCAGCCGTGATTGCCGCGATCGCGGAGGCCCGTGAGCATGGTGACCTGAAAGAAAACGCCGAATATCATGCCGCTCGAGAGCAGCAGGGCTTTATCGAGGGCCGAATCCAAGAGTTGGAAGGCAAGTTGTCGAACGCAGTGGTAATTGATGTCACCACGGTCGAGAACACCGGCAAGGTCATCTTCGGTGTGACCCTTGAATTGCTCAACGTGGACACCGACCAGACGGTAACTTACCGCATCGTTGGCGAGGACGAGGCCGACGTGAAACAAGGTTTGCTAAGCGTTCAGTCTCCGATTGCCCGGGCGCTGATCGGCAAGCACGAGGGCGACGAGGTCGCAATCGACACCCCCGGTGGCACCGTCACCTATGAAATCGAGTCGGTCGAATATATTTGATCGGGCCCTAAGCGCTCATGATTAATTCTTGAGCGCTTTTTCGGGTGGCGTCCGTCAAGGTTAGGCCACCCAGCATTCGCGCTACTTCTTCAACTCGCTCAGCCGGATTCAACGTTGTGACGTTCGAGCGGGTTTCATGGTCGGTTTTGGTCTTGGACACGTGCAGGTGAGTTTGGCCCGCCGCCGCCACTTGCGGCTGGTGAGTGACGACGAAAACTTGCGTGCTGCGGCCTAGCCCCTTTAGCAATTCGCCCACCACTGCAGCGGTTCGACCGCCAATGCCCACATCGACTTCGTCGAAAATCAAGGTCGGGGTCTCCATCTTTTCGGCGATCGATACCTGAATCGCCAGCGCAACGCGTGAAAGCTCGCCCCCACTGGCGACCTTGGATAGCGGCTTGGCGGGGCTGCCAGGATTTGTTGTCAGCAAAAATTCCACATGATCTGCGCCATCTGCTGACAGGGCCCGGGGTGTCACCTGAATCGAGACCATTGCGTCCTCGAGTTCAAGACGGCGAACCTGCTGGGTGACCAACTGCCCAAGTTGATCCGCGGTTTTGACCCTGGCTTGGGTTAGCTGTTGCGCCGCTTTTTCCAGGGCCTGTTGGGCGGCGGTGCACTGTTGAGTAATTTCGGGCAACGATTGGTCTTGGCCGGCGATGTCGGCCAATTGTTGGCTCAGGGCCTGGGCGTGCTCGTACAGTTCATCCGCCGAGATGCGATGCTTGCGGGCCAGATCGGTCAATAATTGCAATCGTTGTTCGACTTCGGTCAGTTGCCCAGGGTCCTCGTCGATTGAGGCCTCGAGCGAGGTCAGTTGATCCGAGCTTTCTTGCAGGTTGACCAGGGCTTCGTTCAGCATGCCAACCACCTCGCTGGCCTCGCCACCGACCGGGTCTAAGGACTTGAGCGCATGCTCGATCGCTGCAATGGCGTTGTCCGGGCCGGATTTAATGGCTTGGTGGCTGAGCCCCAATGCCAATTTGTATTCCTGGGCATTGGCCAATTTTTTTAAGCGCCTTTCAAGGCCTGGTAATTCGTCCGGCACCAATTCGGCGTTGGTCAGCTCTTCGACTTGGTAGCTGAGTAGGTCTCGATGGGCGGCCGATTGTTCGATTTGATCGATCAGCGTTTGGCGCTGTTTTTCTAGGGTTTGGAATTCGTGCCAACAG
>CALKMT010000150.1 GCA_938091715.1 uncultured Litorivicinus sp. | reverse complement strand
CACCACGCAATGGCGGATGCGCTGGGGCAACTGAATCGACCACTGCAGGGCCTGCATGCCGCCCAGGCTGCCACCGACCACCGCGGCCCAACAGTCAATTCCTAGGTGATCGGCCAGGCGGGCTTGGGCGTTGACCCAATCGGGCACCGTCAGGTCGGGAAAGTCCGGGCCCCACTGCTGCCCGGTCTGGGGATTCAGGCTGGTCGGTCCGGTGGATCCGGCACAGCCCCCTAAGTTGTTAAGCGAGACGATGAAAAACTTGTCGCTGTCGATGGCCTTGCCAGGCCCAATGTAGTGATCCCACCAGCCAGGCTTTTTGTCGTCCGGGTGATGCAAGCCGGCGGCGTGATGGTCGCCGCTGAGTGCGTGACAAATCAGGACTGCATTACTGGCGTCGGCATTCAAACGCCCATAGGTTTCGTAGCGCAGTTGATAGCGTTCCAGCTGACCGCCACGGGCCAATGCCAGCGGCTGGTCAAATTCCAGGTCGACCGGGGTGACGATCATAGGCCGAAAAACAACTGTCCCGGCATGCGTACCGCGGCAGCCATGGGGCGCAAGGCGCCGTTCTCGATGAACTGAATCAACAAGAACACCGCAATGGGCGACAGATCGAGCCCGCCCAGTTCGGGCATGACACGGCGCACGGGGGCGATCACGGGTTCGGTGATTTGCCACACCAGCTCGGCGCCCGGGTGATTGGCCTGGGGCGCGACCCAGGACAAGATGATCATGACAATCAGGGCGAAAAATATGACCTTTAGGATCATGCCGACGATGGACAAGGCCGACCACAGCAGGACCATCAATGGACTTAACATGGCGGAATAAAAGTAATACGCCAGGCCCCAGGCGATCACGGATTGCACCAGTAAAGTGATGACCAGGGTGTTGGTGCTCACAGGTCCGACGTCAGGCAATAGCCGCGCGGTGGGGGCTAACAGCGGCGCCGTGGCCTTACTGATCCCTTGGCAGATGGGGTTGTAATAATTCGCCCGCACCAGTTGCATGACAAATCGTAGTACCAAGAAAAATACCAAAATACCGGCCGCGGCATTCAGCAGGCTGAATAGAGCTTGAGACATGAAGGACTCCTTAAGTTACCGATATTGTGCGGGTTTTTGCGGGCTTTTCCAGCTTAGCTTTTGGCCAGTTCTTGCGCTCGATCGTACGCCGCTTGCATGGCGCCTGAGACCAACGCGTCAAAGCCATGCTGGTCAAAATACGCCAGGGCTTGAGCGGTGGTGCCCCCTTTTGATGTCACCCGAGTGCGCAAGGTGGCCGGGCTTTCATCGCTTTCTTGGGTCATCTTGGCCGCGCCCAGAACCGTTTGTGCGACCAGATCCCGGGCGGTTTCAGCGTCCAGTCCTAGGCGTTCGGCGCCGGCCACCATGTGCTCAATCATGGCAAAAATATACGCAACCCCGGATCCGCTGGCGGCGGTGACCGCGTCGATCAGGGACTCATCCGGGACCCAGCGTGCCAGCCCCGAGGCGCTGAACAGGGCTTCGGCCTGGGCGCGTTGCTCGGCGCTGGTGTGCTCGTTGGCATACAGCCCGGTGGCGCCCGCCCCGACAAGCGAGGGGGTGTTGGGCATGGAACGAACAATAGCCCGTGGCCCGCATAGGGTTTCGAACAAACTCACCGGCAGGCCGGCCGCCAGACTGACCAGCATTTGTTGATCCAACTGGAGCGGGGCAAACACCTCGCGCACAGCCTGGGGCTTGACCCCAACCACCACGATATCGGCGTGGTCGATCGCCCACTGATTGTCATCGGTGGCGGTCACACCCAGATTCTGTGCGGCATTCACGGATTCGGCGCTCTTGGCGGTGGCGATGATGCCTTTGGGGTCGCGTCCGTCGCGCAGCAGTCCACGAATAATGGCGGTACTCATGTTACCGGTGCCGATAAATGCAATGCGGGTCATACAGCTTCCTTTGCTGGGCGCGGACCAAAGATGGCCGTGCCAATTCGTACATGGGTTGCGCCGGCCAATACGGCGGGCTCTAAATCCCCTGACATCCCCATGGACAAGCAATCGCAGGTGGGGTGAGCCGGTTTTAGGGAGTCCAATAAAGCCGCCAGGCGACGGTGTGGCTGCCCCGGGTCGCTCTGGTCGGCCTTGGGAATGCTCATCAGGCCGCGCAAACACAGGTTGGGCAGGCCTGCAATCGCATCGGCCAGCGCTTGAACCTGCTCGGGCGCACAGCCGGCTTTGCTGGCCTCGCCATCCAGATTGACCTGAATCAGTACGTTCAATGGGGGGCGATCCCCGGGGCGTTGATCGTTTAAGCGTTGCGCGATTTTTTCTCGATCCAGGGTGTGCACCCAGTCGAAGTGCTCGGCGATGGGTCGCGTCTTATTGGACTGAATGCTGCCGATGTAGTGCCAGATCTGGCCCTTGGGCAAGGCTTCAATCTTTGGCACTGCCTCGCTGAGGTAGTTCTCGCCCAGCTCGATCGAGCCGGCCTGTACCAAGGGGACCAAGCGCTCAGCAGACTGGGTTTTACTGACTACTATTAATTGACAAGCGCCGGCGGGTCTCCCAGCGGTTTGCAAGGCTTGATCAATACGGAGTTGGATCGCCGCGAGGCGGTCTTGATCGGTCAGGGATTGCATGAGGCGCAACATACCATAACCACAGGCAATCGGATGGACATCACAGAGCTATTGGCATTCAGCGCAAAGCAAGGCGCCTCGGACTTACACCTCTCGGCGGGACTGCCGCCGATGATCCGGGTGGACGGCGATGTGCGGCGCATTAACGTGCCGGACTTGGATCACAAGGCCGTGCATGGATTGATCTACGACATCATGAACGACAAACAGCGCCGGGACTTTGAAGAGCAATTAGAAACTGATTTTTCCTTTGAGGTGCCCAGTGTGGCGCGCTTTCGCGTCAACGCGTTCAACCAAAATAGGGGTGCCGCGGCGGTTTTTCGCACCATTTCCACCGAAATCCTGTCCATGGAAACCCTGGGCATGGGCCAGGTGTTCCGTGATTTGGCCAGTAAACCCAGGGGTTTGGTATTGGTGACTGGGCCCACAGGTTCGGGCAAGTCGACGACGCTTGCGGCCATGATTGATTACGTCAATAACACCCGTAACGACCACATCCTGACCATCGAGGACCCGATTGAATTTGTGCACAGCTCGAAAAAGTCCCTGGTCAATCAGCGCGAGGTGCACCGGGACACCCATGGCTTTAGCGAATCCTTGCGCAGTGCCTTGCGCGAGGATCCGGACGTGATTCTGGTCGGAGAGATGCG
>CALKMT010000149.1 GCA_938091715.1 uncultured Litorivicinus sp. | reverse complement strand
CAACATGCCCCAGGCGTTGCCCTGCCACAGGCCGATGCCGGCTTTTTGATTACGCGCATTGACCAAATTGCCGGCACTGGCGCAGACCGTGGCGGCCACGCACAACAGCAACGCACCAATCTCGGTCGGCCCGTAATTCAAAATGAAGATATCCGGCATGAACAACAGCGACATGCCACAAAACCCGACAAACGCCCCGATGACCACCTGAAGATCAATCAAATGCCCAAACCACAGCCGAGCGCCCCAGATATTCCAAAACACAATGGTCGAGAAAATCACCGCGATCAGGCCCGTGGTGATGTGCGCGGTGGCGAGATAAAACAGGCAGTAGTTGACGCCGAACAGGGTCAATCCCTGGATCAGGGCCCAGGCGTGTTGGCCCGGGGTTAGCGTCAAACGGACACCGATCAGCCGGGCGGTCAAAAAAATCAGTCCGGCCGCGGCCAAGAACCGCCAGGCCACGGAAACCACCGGCTCGACCACACCGAGTTGGAACTTGATGGCATACCAGGTGGAGCCCCAGATAAATACGGTAACCGCGAGCAGCGCCGCCTGGTGTCGATTCAATGCCGTGCCTTACAGGGCGTCTAGCAGCCCTTGAATGGTTTGTTGGCGGGCTTGATCCGCCATCTCACGCCCCTCACGAGGAGCCAGTGTTAATGCCTTTCTATATTGGATTTTTGCGCCTGGAATGTCGCCCTTTTCTGCAAGAAATTCCCCGTACCCCTGCAAGGCTAAAATGTTGCTGGGGTCCACGGCTAGGGCCTTGGCGAATCCAGCGGCGGCCTTTTTCGAGTTGCCCACCGACAACGGCCAACCCGGTGCCTTGGCGAACAGGTTGGCCTGGATGGCGACCGCCATGCTGTTATCTGGGTCAGCCTGAATGGCGGCATCAAGATCTTTTTTGGCCTGCTTTAGCAGCCCCAATGCCCCGACTCCACCCTTGGCCCGGGCAATCGACGCTGCCACTGCGCCGCGCCACATCAAAACCTCGCTCGTGTCGTCCAGCTGCTGCCAGGCGGCTAACTGATCCTCGAAGGCGGCAATTTGCGCGCCGGTATCGGACACTTGCCAACTGGTTTGATCGTAGTCCTGAATCAGTCCGGCCGAGTCCTCGGCCAAGGCCCAGTGACTTAGGGTAAAAATGAAGGCGGTGAGTAAAACACGCATGGCAAGCTCCTGTTGTTTTTGTTGTCATCTCCAGACTATGGTGCGCCCATGAATAGAGTTCCCCGTATCCTCACACACCCATTGCCGCAGGCGTTGAATCATCATCTGATTCAGGGAGATAGCGCACATTATTTGTTAAAGGTGCTGCGAGTAAAGCCCGGTCAGCCGCTGGAGCTGTTCGACGGCGCCGGCCAACAAATGCGCGCCACCGTCAGTGCCACGGATCGGCGCAGCTTGACCCTGGATTGCCAAGACATCTGCCAAGTGGATAACCGCAGCCCAGTGCACACCACCCTGTGCCTGGCACTGATCAAGCCGGAACGTTTTGAATGGGCGTTGCAGAAAACCTGTGAGCTGGGGGTGGATCATATTCAACCCCTGATCTGCCAGCGCACCGACGGGCGACTGATGGATAAGCTGGACAAGAAAATGGCGCGCTGGCAATCCATCTTGGACTCGGCCTGCGAGCAAAGCCTGCGAAGCCACAGTCCAAGGCTGTCTGCGCCGATCGCCCTGGAGGCTTTAGAACTACAAGGACAGGGCTATGTACTGGACCCAGAGGCCAGCGAAGCCTTGCAACCCAGCACCCAACCCATCCAATTGCTGATCGGACCCGAAGGGGGTTGGACCCAGGACGAACAGAGGCTGATCGCGAACAAAGGCTATGCCGGGATTACTCTGGGACCGCGCATTCTGCGGGCCGAGACCGCCGCAGTGACGGCTTTGTCCCTGTGCCAATATCTATCCGGTGACCTAGCAGGTTAAACTGCCTGCCTAATCAAGGAGACCCTCGTGAGTCATAGGATCGGCATCTTGATGGACCCTATCGAGGCCATCAAACCCTACAAAGACACCTCGTTTGCCATTTTGCTGGCCGCCCAGGCCCGGGGCGCTCAGATTGAATATCTGACCCCGTCCGACCTGTCGATTGATTGCGGTATTCCCATGGGGCACATGGCGCCGCTCGAGGTGCGCGACCAAGCTCAGGATTTCTTTACCTTGGGCACCCCACGGACTCAGGCCCTGGCACAGTTGGATGCGTTGTTTATCCGCACCGATCCGCCGTTTGACAGCGAATACCTGTACGCCACCCAGATTTTGGATCTGGCCGAGCGCGCCGGCGTCAAGGTCATTAACCGCCCTGCCAGCGTTCGCGACTGCAACGAAAAACTGTTCGCCACCCACTTCCCAGATCTGATGGCACCGACTCTGGTCAGTCGCAACGACGCCCAGCTGCGCGGCTTTCACCAGACCCACAAAGACGTCATTTTTAAGCCATTGGATGGCATGGGCGGGCGCGGCATCTTTCGTATCGCTCAGGACGGCATGAACCTAGGTGCTGTGATCGAGTCGCTGACCGATAACGGCGCCAACACCATCATGGCGCAGAAATACCTGCCTGAAATTGTCGACGGCGACAAACGCATCCTGATGATTAACGGCCAGGCCGTTGATCATTGCCTGGCACGCATTCCAAGTCAGGGCGAAACCCGGGGCAACATTGCCGCCGGCGGCCGCGGCGTCGTACAGCCCCTGAGCGATTCCGATTGGGCCCTGGCTAATACCATCGGACCGCATCTAAAAGCCCGTGGACTATATTTAGTCGGCTTGGATGTGATTGGTCAGCGAGTGACTGAAATCAACGTGACCTCTCCCACCTGTATGCGTGAAATCATGGCCGAAACCGGTCAGGACATCGCCGGACGCTTATTGGATGTGGTACTGAATGAGGACAACAACTGACGCGCTTGCCCTACCCGCCGCGCTGACTGTGGCGCTGGCGGCGCATCTGGCCTTATTGGTTCCCTTCCTTAATGCCCCGGCGCAAATCAGTGCGCCCACCACGCGGGATCTGGCGGTGACCGTCGCCGCGCCTTCACAAGACGCACCCCCAACCCAGGTGGGTTTCCAAGCCATTGCGAACCAACAGGGGGCCGGATCTGGCGAGGTATTGCGCCGCTTGCGTGCAACACAAACCGGGCGCGAGCGCGATGCTCAGCAAAGCACCGAGCGTCAGGGTCAGACTGACGGCGTCGATCGCGCCAGCGCCGAGGGCGTTATTGCCACCCTAGGCCGACAGAATCGCTTGTTGGGTCCCGGCGAGATTCAACTAAACCGGGCCGCAAACACCCAGATCACCGGCATGGCCCGCACCCCGGCCGTGGCAGAGCTGGATTTAACGCAAACCCAAGCACTGGGTTTCGGGCCGGCCCAGGGCCAGGCCGTCGCCACCCTCAAGAACGCTCAAGCGGGCTATCTGCAGCGCTGGCGTCAACACATCCAAGCCACCGGCGCGGGCCTCGCTCATCAATGGCCAGATTTGACCGGCGAGGTCAAAATCCGCGCCACGGTGGATTATCAGGGACGCCTGCTGGGCTATCAGATCCTGCGCTCCAGCGGATGGCCGGCCCTAGACCAGGCGGCCGTTGGGGTACTGGAATCCGCGGCGCCCTTCGAGCCCTTTCCCAATGCGCTGGTCGCGTTTCACGAACACCTCAACATCACCCGAATCTGGCAATTCAACCAAGGGCGGCATACCCTGCGCTGATGAACCTGCGCCAACATTTGCTGATCGCCATGCCCCATCAGGGCGGATTTTTTCAAGACACCGTGATTGTGGTCTGCGAGCACGACGAGCAGGGTGCCTTGGGCTTTGTCATCAACAAGCCACTGACCACCAATCTGAGCGCGGTACTGGACGAGGTCGATCTGGACAGCGATTCCGAGGACGAGGTGACCCGAGTCTATTCCGGTGGCCCGGTGGACACCGAGCGCGGCTTTGTCCTGGCACAGGATCCGATCGGTCAAAGCACCACCCCGTTTGAGGGCCTGCACATTACTGGGCACGCCAGCGACCTGCCCGCGGCGCGATCCACCCTGCACCGGCATGAAGCCCTATTCGTCCTGGGCTACGCCGGCTGGGACGGCGGCCAGTTGGATCAAGAAATGCTCGATAACGCGTGGCTTAGCCTGCCCTACCAGCCCGACTTGTTGTTCAAAACCCCCAGTGCCGCCCGCTACGAGCGCGCCTTGGCCCCGCTAGGCATCGCGCGTCATCAACTGAGCCAGTTTTCGGGGCAGGCATGACCTATTTGGCCTTTGACTATGGGTTGAAGCGCATTGGCGTTGCGACCGGACAAGACTTGACCGCCACCGCCACACCGCAGACCCCCTTGAATGCCAGCAATGGGCACCCGGATTGGAACGCCGTGGCGGATTTACTGGCGCAATGGCAACCCACCGCGCTGATTGTTGGGCTGCCGCTGAATATGGACGGCAGCGACAATCCAATCACCCAACGTGCGCGCAAATTTGCCAAGCGGCTGCACGGCCGTTTCCACCTGCCCTGCCACCTAGTCGACGAGCGACTGTCCACCCGAGAAGCCCGGGAGCGCACGGGAATGCAGGGCAAATCGGATCGTCATCAAGGCCTGTTGGACAGCGCCGCCGCCTGCATAATTCTTGAGCAGTTTCTGGATTCTGACGGCTCATAACGGTATAAACGCGGCATTCGCCGAGCGACTAAGGAGTGGGAATGCCGTCCACCGCGCAATTGCAGCTAACCGACAAAGGGCGCCTGCGGCACTTTTTGACCACCGAAGGCCTGCCCAAGGATCTAATGATTGAAATCATGGATCGCGCGGCGACTTTTCTCGGTGATACCCCCAGAGATTTGAAAAAACGGCCATTGTTAAAAGGCCGCTCGGTGGTCAACCTATTCTTTGAAAACTCCACCCGGACCCGCACCACCTTTGAGATTGCCGCCAAGGGGTTAAGCGCCGACGTCGTCAGTCTAGACATTTCCACCAGCGCCACCGCCAAGGGCGAAAGCTTGCTGGACACTCTGAAAAACTTGGAAGCCATGGGGGCCGACCTGTTCGTGGTCCGGCACAACCAGTCGGGCGCGCCGCACTTTATTGCCCAACACTGCACCCCAGAGCTGGCCATTGTGAATGCCGGCGACGGCCTGCACGCACACCCCACCCAAGCCATGTTGGACATGTTTACGATTCGCCAACACAAAGGCGACATCGCCAATCTAAAGGTCGCGATCATCGGGGACATACGCCACAGCCGGGTCGTTCGCTCGCAGGTCCACGCCCTGCACGGTCTAGGTTGCCAAGACATCCGCCTGATTGGGCCCGGCACCCTGTTGCCCCGCCAAGGCCTGGCCGGCAGCTTGCACGACGACCTGCGCGAGGGCATTCAGGACGCCGATGTGGTGATCTGTTTGCGCCTGCAAAAAGAGCGTATGGCCTCGGCATTATTACCAAGCGAAGCCGAGTTTCACCGGAACTACGGCATGACCCTGGAGCGCCTCGGATGGGCGGCGCCGAACGCAATCGTCATGCACCCCGGGCCGATTAACCGCGGCGTGGAAATTGACAGCGAATTGGCCGACTCCGATCACAGTGTGATCCTGAATCAGGTGACCAACGGAATTGCCGTTCGAATGGCCATTCTTAGCATGGTCATGGGTGTGGAGGAGCGTCTATGAGCTTGGCATCGGTAGGAATGATTGATCTGTGTTGCCGACTCGGCGAGACACCGGGTCAAACCCTGGCCCAGGCGCAAGAACTGGGTTATGACGTATTAACCCTGCCGCCCTACGAGACGCCCCCAGAGGACAGCCCCGTCCGGCTGGCCAAGCTCGGCCCGATCACACAGGAATTGGACGGCGAGCACCTGGCTGAAATGGCGCGCTATCAGGCCGGCGGTGTGGTGGGGGTGACCCAGGGTCACGCCCCCTGGAAAAACACTCGGGTGCAACTCAACGCTTTGCGCTACGCCCGGGGCCAAAATTTGCCGGTTCATGCCCTGCCGCTGGACAGTGAGCTGGGCCGGGGGGTCGCCCACGACGGCGAGATTGCCCAGCGTTTGGGCCTGGAAACCCAGCCCAGCGCCGCAGAAACCATCGCCCTGGCCCGGGACCTGCAACTGATTGCCGAGACCGGCGTCACCGCGCACATTGGACGAATTTCGTGTGCCGAGTCGGTGCGCCTGATTCGTCGAGCCAAGGCCGAGGGCTTGCCGATCACCTGCGACGTTGCGGTGACTCATCTGCTGTGGAACGAAGCCAAGATCGAGGGCTATGACTATCGCTATCGCTTGCAGCCGGTGTTGCGTAGCGAAGCCGACCAGATGGCCTTGATTGAGGGATTAGCAGAGGGGGTGATCGACGCGGTGTGCAGCGATCACACGCCCCATCCGGTGGCGGACAAACGCTTGCCCTTTGCCCAAGCGGCGCCGGGTGCTGAAACGCTGCACTTGCTACGCTCGGGGTTAACGGCGCTGGTGGATCAAGGCCGACTCACCGAACAGCGAGCCATCAGTGCGGTGCTAGACGCGCCGGCCAAGATCCTCAAGCTGTAACACCATTCGATCCCGGGCCACGCGAGTGCTGGGATTCATGGCCAAGGCCTGACGCTCGATGTTCTTCATCGTCTGATCACAGGCCCTGGGATGGTGATGAAAAATCACCGGACAGGCCACCTCGGCCGCCTGACAAAATGCCAGACACTGCTGCCAGGTCGAGTGCCCATGGTCGGGCTCAAAATCATCCTCGCCAAAGGTGCAGTCGTAGATCATCGCCCGACTGCCGCGAATAAATTCGACCAGCCGTTGACCCATGGCCTCGTCAGGCTCGATATCGGTGATGTAACACACCTCGGCATCGCGAATCCGATACCCCGTTGCCCCCTGAGGATGGGTCAGCGCCAGCGTCTCAACCTGTCGATCGGCGATCTGCAGACACTCACCTGCTTGGAACAGGTGCATCTGCCACTGGGCTCTGAAATAACTGGGATCGACCGGGAAAAAGGGTACCCGCATCAAATCCTGCAACATGGGCTGGCCCGACTCGCCGGCCAAATTTCCAAGATAGAAATGGACCACACAATCCGCACGCCACAGGGGCTGAAAAAATGGCAGCCCCATAACGTGGTCAAAGTGAACGTGTGACAACAGCACATGAAATTCGCGCTGGCCAGCCGCCAGCATGGCATCCCCAGCCCCCACGATTCCCGTGCCGGCGTCCAGCAATAACGGTCCCACCTGCACGCAGCTGGTGGCACCGCCATAGTGACTAAATTCGGGCTCGCTGCGCGGGATACTGCCCCGGGTGCCCCAAAAGATAAGTTGATCGGTCATAAGCCTGGTCAAAGGTACCCTGTGGCGTGGGACAGGTACACACCCAAAGCGCCGGCTTCACTCGGCAAGCCCGGCCCGGTCCAGGCGAGTTTTGCCCTCGCGATGCCGTCCCTCGGCCAATTTGATTTGCAGCCGCAGGTCGTTGACCGAATCGGCACAGGCCAAGGCCGTCTGATACTCAATTCGCCCCGAGCGATACAGGGCGAACAACGACTGATCGAAGGTTTGCATTCCAAGATTGGCCGAGCGAGCCATCAGCTCGCGTAACTCGACCACTTTGTTGGCGCGAATTTTTTCTGAGACCAGTGGCGTATTCAACAACAACTCACTGCACAGCACTCGGCCATCCCGGCTGGGTTTGGGTAACAGTTGCTGGGCCAGAACCGCGGTTAAATTCAAGGATAAATCCAAACGTACGCGCTCGTGTTCCGCCGCCGGAAAGAAATGCAAAATCCGCTCGATGGCCTGCACCGCGGTATTGGCATGCAAGGTGGCCAGGCACAGATGGCCGGTTTCGGCAAAGGCAATGGCCTGCTGCATGGCCTCACGAGAGCGGATTTCACCGATCACGATGCAGTCCGGCGCTTGGCGCAAGGTGTTTTCCAGGGCGCTTTCGAAGCTGTCCGTATCGACCCCAACTTCCCGTTGCGTGATCAAGCAATTTTGGTGGTGGTGCAGATACTCGATCGGATCTTCGATGGTGATGATGTGACCCGAGCCCAATAAATTTCGTTGCTGGACCATAGCTGCCAGCGAGGTAGATTTGCCGGCGCCGGTGGCGCCCACCACAAACACAATGCCGCGCTTAGCCAGGGCTAACTCGCCCACCTGCCCGGGCAGTTCTAGCTCATCCAGGGTTGGCACCTGGCCGCGGATCTGGCGAATCACCAGCCCCGGACTGTTGCGCTGAACAAAGGCGTTGGCCCGAAAACGCGGCAGCCCCTGGGGAGCAAAGGCAAAGTTCGCCTCGTTGCTGTCCGCAAAGGCCCGCTGTTGTGACTCGCGCATTAGGGCGGCCAAAAACTGCTCGACCATGTCACGATCCAACAGGGTTTTGCCCAGTTGCACCAAGCGGCCATGGACCTTGATCGAGGGCGCCGCCCCCACGGTGATAAACAGATCCGAGGCTTGGCGCCGAACCATTTCTTGCAGCAATTTAGTCAGATTATTGTTCATGCATTAGGCCATAAAAGAGTCGGGACGCAGGGCTTTGCTCGCTGCCACTGGTCGCTCGACCACCCCCTTGTCCACCAGGGTTTTCAGCGATTGATCCAGGGTCACCATGCCCTGCCCGCTACCGGTTTGAATGGCGCTGTACATCTGGGCCACCTTGTCCTCGCGAATCAGGTTACGAATCGCCGAGGTGCCGATCATGATTTCGTGCGCCGCCACTCGCCCACCGCCCGCTTTTTTCAATAGGGTTTGACTGATCACGCCCTGCAAGGACTCGGACAACATCGAGCGCACCATGTCTTTTTCCGCCGCCGGAAACACATCGATAATTCGATCAATGGTTTTGGCCGCACTGGTGGTGTGCAGCGTGCCAAACACCAGATGACCCGTTTCCGCCGCGGTCAGGGCCAGGCTGATGGTCTCCAAGTCGCGCATCTCTCCGACCAGAATCACGTCCGGATCCTCGCGCAAGGCACTGCGCAAGGATTCGCTAAAGCCATGGGTGTCCCTGTGCACCTCGCGCTGATTAACCAGGGACTTTTTCGAGCTGTGCACAAATTCAATCGGGTCTTCGATGGTCAGGATGTGGTCGTTACGGGTGTTATTGACGTAATCAATCATGGCTGCAAGCGTTGTCGACTTGCCCGAACCCGTGGGCCCGGTCACCAATACCAAACCCC
>CALKMT010000148.1 GCA_938091715.1 uncultured Litorivicinus sp. | reverse complement strand
TGGCATAGACCGGACCGCCATTGCCCAACAACAGACTGAGCGACACTTCGCTTAGGGCTTCGGGATTTTGAGTCTCTAAGGGGGCGCCAAAATGTTCGGCGATCTGGCGTGCATTAAACGCAGGCATTTCGATCTGCCCGGTGACTTGTAGCGGATCCAGCATCACCAACAGCTCGCCACTCATGTCCATGCCCAGGCTGCTCAGTGTCAGCTCGCGCAGTTGTACCTGGCCAAAGTCCGCCGGCGCGTTCAGCTCACCCGAGAGGCTGATCAGGGTGTTGGGAACGTCCTGCGTGGCATAGCTCAGTTCGGCGTCCAGGGGAACCCAGGTGTTCGGGGCCAAGGCGCCTAGGGTTAGGTTGGGCAGGGTAATTGAGTGGGCCAGCTGGTCGCCGTTGTACAGCTCGATGTCCGCCTGGGTAATTTGCAAACCGCCAATGGCAATCGCCAAAGGGCTGGAGTCCGTTGATGTCTGTGCGGGACTTTCAGTTTCCGTCGCCCTACCAGGCAAGGGTGCGTCCAAATCCCAGCGAATGATGGGCCGATCCAGAATCAGCGTGCTGACCTCAGCACGTTGCTCGGTGATCAGGGGCATCACCGCCAAGGAGACCCGGGCATCCTCGAACTGAATCGACTGCTGAGCAGTCACGGAACTGAGCTGGGTCGGGGGCAGGTCAATGGCGATGCTGGGCCAAAAGCTCAGGGATAAATCGCCGTTCAAGGCCAACTCCCAGCCCTGTTCCTGGGCTTTCTGAATGGCCCAGTCCTTGTGGTCGTTGGGATCCACCGTGGCCAATATGACGCCAATGCCAGCCACCACCAGTACCAGCAATCCAAAGACCAACCCGAATATCCACTTAAGTGCGCTCATCAATCTGTCCTTTCGCAAGAGGGGCTACGATAAAACCAAAAGCGGAGTCGAGTCATTGGCCAATAGAGTGGTATTATCTCGCCCGCTTTAATCCGAGGACGATTCATGCGCACAGCTAGCATCAACCGCGATACGTTGGAAACCAAAATCCAAATCGACATCAACCTAGACGGAACCGGGGCCAGCGAGCTGGACACCGGCGTACCCTTTTTTGATCACATGTTGGACCAGATCGCGCGACACGGTTTGATTGACCTCAAGGTCAAGGCGGTCGGTGACTTGCAGATTGATGCGCACCACACCGTCGAGGACACCGGAATCGTGCTGGGCGAGGCTCTGCGCGAGGCAATCGGCGACAAGAAGGGCCTGACCCGTTATGGCCACTTTTATGCGCCCCTGGACGAGGCCTTGAGCCGGGTGGTGGTCGATCTGTCGGGTCGGCCAGGGCTGTACACCAACGTGACCTACACCCGGGCTCGGATCGGCGACTTTGACGTTGACCTGTTGCAAGAGTTTTTCCAGGCCCTGGTCAACCACGCCCGGATTACCCTGCACATTGACAACCTAAAGGGCAAAAACGCGCACCACCAGGCCGAGTCGATCTTTAAGGCGCTGGGCCGGGCGTTACGCATGGCGGTCAGCCCCGATCCCCGTCAGTCCGGTACGCCCTCCACCAAAGGCGCACTGTGAAGGTAGGCGTCGTTGATTACGGCATGGGCAACTTGCACAGCGTCTCCAAGGCGCTGGAGCATGCCGGTGCCCGGCAAGTCGACCTAGTCAATCAGCCGGAACAATTGGCGGCCTATGACCGTGTTGTGTTACCCGGCGTGGGTGCCATGGGCGCCTGTGTCGATGCGATTCGCGCCGCAGGTTTTGATCAGGCGCTGGCCGACTATGTTCGCCAGCGTCCCATGCTGGGTGTCTGTGTCGGCATGCAGGCATTGTTCGAACAGGGCGATGAAAGCGGCGGAGTTGCCGGCTTGGGCTGGTTCCACGGACAGGTCAATCACTTTCCCCAGGACATCGCCGAGCAAGGCCTAAAGATCCCTCATATGGGTTGGAACCAAGTCGTCCACGACGGTCACCCCCTGTTTGACGGAATTGACTCAGGCGAGCGCTTTTATTTTGTGCACTCCTATCGGGTCGCCGCCTCGGCCGAGGCCATCGCGCATTGCGAGCACGGGGCGGCTTTTGTCGCCGCCGTGGGTCAGGACAATGTGGTTGCGACCCAGTTTCACCCCGAAAAAAGTCAGCATGCGGGATTGCAGCTGTACGCCAACTTCTTGAAATGGACCCCTTAAATGCTAGTCATCCCAGCCATTGATCTGAAAGACGGTAAATGTGTGCGCCTAAAGCAGGGCCGTATGGATGATGCCGATGTGTTTGGCGACGATCCGGTGGCCATGGCCCAGCGCTGGCAAGATGCCGGGGCCAAGCGTCTGCATTTGGTTGATTTGGATGGCGCCTTTGCCGGTGAACCCCGACACTTAGAGGTCGTAGCCCGCATCATTCGTGCCTGCCCCGACCTAGAACTAGAGCTGGGTGGCGGCATCCGCACCATGGCAACGCTGGAAACCTATTTAGAGATCGGCCTGCACCTGGGGATCATTGGCACGGCCGCGGTCAAGGATCCGGCCTTTGTGGTCGAGGCCTGCGCGCGCTTCCCACACCGGATTATCGTTGGCCTGGACGCCAAAGATGACATGGTGGCGACCCATGGTTGGGACGACACGTCGGATATCACGGCGATTGAATGCGCCCAGCGCTTTGCCGATGCTGGCGTGTCGGCGATTATTTTTACCGATATCGCCCGGGACGGCATGCGCTCCGGCGTCAACGTCGAGGCCACGGCCGAGCTGGCCGAGGCCGCAGGCATCCCGGTGATCGCTTCGGGCGGTGTCCACACCATGGATGACATCCGTGCGTGCAAGGCCCAGGCCCACCGCGGCATCAGCGGCGTCATTACCGGGCGTGCCATCTATGAAGGCACCTTGGATTTGGCCGAAGCCCAAGCGTTCGCCGACCAATGAGTGTCGCCAAGCGAATCATCCCCTGTCTGGATGTGGATGGTGGCCGCGTGGTCAAGGGCGTTCAATTTGTCGATATCCGCGATGCCGGTGACCCTGTCGAGGTCGCCCGACGCTACGATCAGCAGGGCGCGGACGAGTTAACCTTCTTGGATATCACTGCCACCCACGAAGCCCGAGGCACGACCTTTCAGATGGTCGAGCAAATCGCCTCGGAGGTGTTTATTCCCCTGACTGTCGGCGGTGGTGTGCGCGAGGTCGCCGACATACGCAACCTGCTGAATTGTGGCGCCGACAAGGTCAGCATTAATTCAGCTGCGGTGTTTAATCCCGAGTTTGTCAAACAAGCGGCGGATCGATTTGGCAGCCAGTGCATTGTGGTCGCCATCGATGCCAAGCAGGTGGGCGATCATTGGGAAGTGTTCACCCACGGTGGCCGTAAGCCGACCGGCATCAACGTCGTTGAATGGGCGGCCCGCATGGTGGCGTCCGGTGCCGGGGAAATTTTGTTGACCAGCATGGACGGCGACGGCACTCAAAACGGTTACGACCTGCCCTTGACCCGAGCGGTCTCGGACGCAGTCACGGTGCCGGTTATTGCATCCGGCGGCGTGGGTCAGCTGGATCACCTGGTCGAAGGGGTGACCGAGGGCGGCGCTGAAGCGGTCTTGGCGGCGAGCATTTTCCACTTTGGCACGCACACCGTGGGCGAGGCCAAGGCGGTGATGGCCGCGGCCGGTCTGGACGTCCGCCTTTAGGCCACGACTTGGCTGGCAGGCACCAATTCAAAATGGTCCTCTAGCCAACTCCAGCGGCGCGCCAGTGTTTCGATGGTGTCCGGCCGGGGGTGGCAGATCGCCACGGTCGGCAAGCGGGTCTGGCGGGCCAGCAAGGATTCGATCCGCTCGGGCACGGACAGCTCGTCCTCGGCATGGTCGATAAACACATCCCGAGTGGCCGATTTTAGCCCCATCAAACGGGCGATTTTGGCTGCTACACTGTCCGCGTGGGTCAGGCTGTCGACAAAGTACTCTGCCCGGCCTCGGGCCTCTAACATCACTTTACTCAAGGCCCCAGGGGACTGGCTGAATGCGCTGCCCATGTGGTTATTGAATCCCACTGCCCCGGGCACGCTGTCGAATCCGGCTTTGACCCAGTGCTCGATCTGGGCCGCATCCATGTCCAGTGTCAGGCCACCCTGGCCCAGGTATTTGCCATTTGAGGCCTGCATCGGCAGGTGCAGCATGACCTCGTGGCCAAAGGCCTGAGCCCCGGTGCTCAGTGCTTCGGAGTGCTGGGTGTGGGGCAGAATCGCCACGGTTAAGGCGGCGGGTAATTCAATGGCGGCGTAACTGTCGCGCTCGCGATAGCCCAAATCGTCCATGAT
>CALKMT010000147.1 GCA_938091715.1 uncultured Litorivicinus sp. | reverse complement strand
TGGGCCCCGATATTCACCAGGGCCGTTTTCAGGTGTTTTTGATTCCTGAAACCCGTCAAGTCACAGTGGTCGAATCCCGTCGTGTCGGTGACCGGATTAACCTCGAGGTCGATACTCAGACCCAAGCCATTGTGGATACGGTCGAGCGAGTCTTGGCGGATCGCCCGTCATGAAGGTCGAGCAAATTTTTCGCTATCCGCTCAAGTCAGGGGCGGCGCAAGCCTTGCCCCAGACAGATGTAAATCCCTTGGGCCTGGTCGGCGATCGGGTGTGGATTTTGACCGATCCCCAGGGGCGATTCGTGACCGCCCGGGAGTGCCCGCTAATGGGCCAGATCCAGGTTCAGGGTTCGCGCTTTTCAATGGGCGACAACCTAAGCCCACTGGCCGAGCTTGGCCCGGCCCAGCCGCTGTCCATTTGGAACCGGACGCAACCGGGCCGTCGCGCCTGTGACGAGGTCAATGCCTGGTTCAGTCAAGTGTTAAACCTTGAGGCGGTGCTGTGGCATTTGCAGGTCGACGACCAACAGCACTACGGCGACTCGCAGCCGGTCATGGTGTTGTTCCAAGCCACGGCACAGGCGATCGAACAGGCGCTGGGGCGCCCCTTTGCAGCCTTGCAGCTGCGCCCCAATGTGGTGCTGTCTGGCGGCGAGGCGTTTAGCGAAGGGCAACTGGGCAATCTGATCTTGGGCAGCGCAGAATTGGGCCCGATCGAGCCCTGCACCCGCTGCAAAATGATCAACCTGACGCCGGAATCAGGGGCATACGATCGTTTTGACGTGGCCCCGGCGCTTCGTCAGCTCAGCCCGGACTTTGTTGCAGGCCATCACTTTTGCGTCCGCACACCGGGGCAGGTGAGTGTTGGCGATACGCGCCAGTGACCTGGCAGGCCCAATTGGCCGAGGGGTTTGGCTCCTCGGCTGAGTTGCTGACGTATCTTGGTCTGGATCCAGGCCAAGCCAGCGCACACGCCGAACAATTATTCGCCACGCGAGTGCCGCGCCATTTTGCCAGCCTGATGACGCCCAGCTTCGAGGACCCCTTGTTGCGACAGGTCTGGGCCCAGGGGCATGAGCTGTCCAGCCCTGCAGGCTACCGCGACGAGCCCTTGCAAGAGCAGCAGGCCAGCGCCCCAGGAGTCCTGCACAAATACGCTTCCCGGGTCCTGATCATCCTGCGCGGTGGCTGCGCGGTGAATTGCCGTTATTGTTTCCGGCGCGCCTTTCCCTACGCTTCGCTGACTTTTACCCGACGGGACCAGCAACAAGCCTTGGACTATCTGTTGGCCCACCCCGAGGTGAACGAGGTGATCCTGTCAGGCGGGGATCCCCTGATGGCGGACGATGATTTTCTGGCCGATTTGGTTCAGGCCCTGGCCCAGATTCCGCATCTGCGGCGTGTTCGTGTGCACAGTCGACTGCCGGTGGTCATTCCTGACCGTTTGACGCCGGAATTGTTGACGGCCTTAACCCAGACTCGTCTGCGCCCGGTCCTGTCCCTGCACAGCAATCACGCCAACGAGATTTCCCCGGCCTTGATGAAGCGGATACGGCCATTTGTGGCGCAAATTCCGGTATTAAACCAGGCCGTTTTGTTAAAGGGCGTCAACGACAGTGCCCAGGCACTGGTCCGGCTAAGCGAGGCTTTGTTTGACGCCGGGGTGACGCCTTATTATTTGTTCCTGCTGGACCGGGTGCGAGGTGCGTCGCATTTTGAGGTCGACGAGACCCAGGCCCGTGCGTTATACCAACAGGCGCAAGGGCTGTTGCCGGGCTTTTTGTTGCCCCGGCTGGCCCGGGAAATCCCCGATCAACCGTCCAAGACACTGGTGTTGTAAATGGCCGACCAAATTAGCTTGCTAAGCCTATGGCTTGGCGGCGCTCTGTTATTAGGAACCTTGGCGCGATTCATTGGCCTGCCGCCGCTGGTCGGATTCCTGATTGCCGGGGTGGTGGGCGCCCAAGCCGGATTCCAAAGCCCAACCGGCGCCTTTGAGTTCATGGCGCATCTAGGCGTCGAGCTGTTGCTGTTCACCATTGGGCTCAAAATTCGACTGTCCGAGTTGCTGCGACCGCTGATTCTGACCACTGGGCTGGCACAGCTCGGGTTGTTCGGCTTGGCGCTAACGCCCTTGGTTTTGTGGTTTCAACCGGACAATCCCGTGGCCTATGCCCTGGCCATTGGCTTGGCGTTTTCCTCAACGGTCATGGCCGCCAAAATGCTCGAGGGGCGACGGGAGACCCGGGCGTTCCACGGCCGATTGACCATCGGCATCCTGGTCTTGCAGGACGTGGTGGCGGTGATTTTGCTGGGCGTGATGGCCGGCACAGCGCCCAGTGTCTGGGCCCTGGGTTTGTTGGCCCTGCCGTTGATTCGTCCGTTGTTGCATCGCTTTTTGGATGCCTTGGGCGAGGGGGAGTTGCAGGTCATTGGCGGCGCGGTGCTGTCCTTGGTCGTCGGTGCCGGGGTCTTTAAAGCGGTCGGATTGTCGGGCGAGCTGGGGGCTTTGGTCATGGGTACCTTGCTTGCGGGTCACGTCAAAGCCAAAGCCATGGCCGACAACCTGTGGAGTTTCCGTGAGCTGACCCTGGTTGGCTTTTTCCTGATGGTCGGCACCCAAGTCACGCTGGATTGGCAGGTCCTGGTGCTGGTGGCCGGTTTGACCCTGATGCTGCCCATTAAAGGGCTGTTGTGGCTGGTCATTCTGACTCGGGCCAAGCTGCGCTCGTACACCGGATTTTTGGCCTCGGCCAACCTGTTTACCTATTCCGAATTTGCCCTGGTGGTGGCCAG
>CALKMT010000146.1 GCA_938091715.1 uncultured Litorivicinus sp. | reverse complement strand
CAGTTGACCGTTGCGCTCAGAGCAGTCAATGGCAATGATTCCGAGGCCGGCTCGACCCTTCATCGTAAAGTCCTCGACCCGCACTCGCTTGCCAAAGCCGTTTTCGCTGGCCAACAGCACCGAACAGCCCTCGCGAGGAATGATCATGGAAATGACCTGCTCGGATGACTTGTCACGGAATTTAATCCCGGTCACGCCACGGGCTTGACGCCCCATGGCCCGCACGAGATTTTCGTCAAAGCGCAGGGCCTTGCCTGACGAGGTCATGAGCATAATTGAGTCGCTGCCATTGGTCAGTCCAACACTGACCAAGGTGTCCCCGCTGTCCAGTCCCACCGCGATGATTCCTGCGGCCCGTGGACGGGCAAAGGCGGTCAGCGGCACCTTCTTGATGACGCCGCTAGAGGTCGCCATGCACACGAATCGGTCTTGGCCGAAGTCGTCCTTTGCCAATGGTAAAATGGCGGTAACTTTTTCCTCGCCCAAGCCCTCAAGCATGTTGACCAAGGGGCGGCCTCGGGCGGTTCGGCTGGCCTGGGGTATTTCGTAGACTTTTAACCAGTACAAACGGCCACGATCGGTAAACAGCAGCACCGTATCGTGGGTGTTCGCGACCAACAGATGCTCGACGACGTCCTCGTCTTTGAGGCCCGTGGCGACCTTGCCCTTGCCGCCCCGGCGCTGAGCGCGGTACGTCGTGATGGGCTGGCACTTGGCATACCCATCCCGAGACAAAGTGACGACCATTTCCTCGGGGGCAATCAGGTCTTCGGTGGTCAGGGACAAGCGGGTCTCGATGATCACGCTGCGACGGGCATCGCCGTAGCGTACTCGCATGTCTTCAAATTCTTCGCGGATGACCCGCATCAACTCGTCGGTGTTCTGCAAAATGGCCCGCAATTTGAGGATCACCTCGAGCAGATCGTTGTAATCCGCAAGGATTCGATCCTGCTCCAGACCGGTTAAGCGATGCAATCGCAGATCCAAAATCGCCTGGGCCTGAAGCGGCGACATATGGTATTTGCCGTCGATCAAGCCAAACCCAGAGGGCAGATCGTCGGGCTTGATGCCGCCCTCGCCTGCGCGCTCGAGCATGTCGATCACGTCACCCGGCGCCCAGCCCTGGGCGATTAACTTCTCTTTGGCCTCGGCGGAATTACTGCTGGCCTTGATCAGCTCGATAATCGGATCAATGTTGGCCAGTGCGACGGCTTGACCTTCAAGCACGTGGCCCTTGCGGCGGGCCTCTTTGAGTTCATAAATCGTGCGCCGAGTGACCACCTCACGGCGATGCATCAAGAAGGCTTCGAGCATCTCTTTTAGATTCAAAATGCGCGGCTGATTGTCCACCAACGCGACCATATTGATACCGAAAGAGGTTTCTAGAGAAGTATCTTTAAATAATTGATTTAGAATCACTTCCCAGGGCTCGCCGCGCTTTAAGTCCACGACCAGACGAATGCCATCTTTGTCGGATTCGTCACGCAGCTCGCTGATGCCTTCGATTTTCTTTTCTTTGACCAGCTCGGCGATCTTTTCGATCAACTTGGCCTTGTTGACCTGATACGGCATCTCGGTGAATACGATCGAGACCCGTCCGTCCGGTTTTTCTTCAATAATGTGTTTGGCGCGGATGTAGCATTTTCCGCGCCCGGTGCGGTAGGCATCGCGCACCCCGTTCAGACCGTTAACGAAGCCGCCGGTTGGGAAATCAGGCGCCTGGATGTGCTCCATCAGCGCATCGATCGAGCACTCGGGTTGGTCAATCAGAGCCAAACAGGCGTCGAGCACCTCGCCGAGGTTATGCGGCGGAATATTGGTCGCCATACCCACCGCGATACCGGCACTGCCGTTGACCAGCAAGTTAGGAATTTTAGTCGGCAGGACCTCGGGGATCTTTTCCGTTCCATCGTAGTTGGGAACGTAATCCACTGTTTCCTTGTCCAAATCCGCCAACAACTCGTGCGCGATGCGCTGCATGCGGATCTCGGTGTAACGCATGGCCGCCGCGCGGTCACCGTCAATAGAGCCGAAGTTGCCCTGGCCGTCGACCAGGGGATAACGCAAGCTGAAATCCTGCGCCATGCGCACGATGGTGTCGTACACCGCGCTGTCGCCGTGGGGGTGATATTTACCAATCACGTCGCCAACAATACGGGCCGATTTCTTGTACGAGCGGTTCCAATCGTTGGATAGCTCGTCCATGGCAAATAACACGCGCCGGTGGACCGGTTTCAGTCCATCCCGCACGTCGGGCAAGGCTCGCCCAACGATTACGCTCATTGCGTAATCCAGGTAACTTTGTTTCAGCTCTTCTTCGATGTTAATGGGCTGAATTTCGCGGCTGTCGTCGCTCATGATTTTCCTTTTCATCTGAACCGAGCGCGCAAAGAACGCACCCCATCGCAAGCCAAAAATAGTACCATAAGTTCCGCGTTCACTGCAGAGGCAAATTCCTTGAAAAACGTTGACTTACAAATTGATGCTCGATGGATTGCCACCGTGGATTCGGATTCGGTCTTGGATCATCACAGCCTAGTTGTGGACGCCGGACGCATCGTCGATATTTGCCCCACGGCCAAGGCCGGACTGGACTACCAGGCAGCCCGTCATCACCGCCTGCCCAATGCCTTACTGACTCCTGGATTTGTCAACATGCACAACCACTGTGCCATGACACTGATGCGCGGGGTCGGCTCGGATTTGCCACTCATGCAGTGGCTAGAAGACGCCGTCTGGCCAATGGAAAACGCTCACGTCAGCCATGAAATGGTGGCCCTGGGCGCCAAATGGTCCATGGCCGAAATGCTCAGCACCGGCACCACGACGTTTTCGGATCAGTACTTTTTCCCCGAAGCCGTATCCGAAGTGGCGGTCGAGATAGGTATGCGATGCCAACTGGCGACCCCGATCATTGACTTTCCAACCGCCTGGGCGGCCACCCCGGCCGAGGGCTTTCAAAAAACAGTCACCCTGCACGACAAATACAAAGGCCACGACAAGGTCCACGTCGCCCTGGGCCCACACGCCCCTTACACCATCAGCGACGAGACCTTTAACCAGTGCCGCACACTG
>CALKMT010000145.1 GCA_938091715.1 uncultured Litorivicinus sp. | reverse complement strand
AGTGGGCGCGCAAATCCCGGTCGCTCTGACCACGCCCTATCGCAATACCATCCCCATGAGCGAAGAAAAGCCGATGCCCGGCGACTTGTTCATGGAGCGCCGTATTCGCTCATTGGTTCGTTGGAATGCCTTGGCCATGGTCATGCGCGCCGGAAAATCCGGTGATGATCTGGGCGGTCACATTGCCTCGTATCAGTCTGCTGCCACCCTGTACGAAATTGGCTTTAACTACTTCTGGAAAGGCCCGGATCATCCCGAGGGCGCGGACTTAATTTACTACCAGGGCCACGTTAGCCCTGGCATGTACGCCCGCTCATTCCTCGAGGGGCGCTTTTCCGAGCAGGACCTGGATAACTTCCGTCGCGAAGTCGACGGCAAGGGCCTGTCCAGCTATCCCCACCCTTGGTTGATGCCGGACTACTGGCAATTCGCCACGGTTTCGATGGGCTTGGGCCCCTTGCAGGCGATCTATCAGGCGCACGTCATGCGCTACATGGAAAACCGCGAAATGAAACCTGCGACCAGTCAAAAGGTCTGGGCGTTCTTGGGCGACGGTGAAATGGACGAGCCCGAATCCCTGGGCGCGATCTCACTGGCGGGCCGGGAAAAGTTGGATAACTTGGTGTTCGTCATCAACTGTAACCTGCAGCGCTTGGACGGACCGGTCCGGGGCAACGGCAAGATCGTGCAAGAGTTGGAAGGTGTTTTCCGCGGTGCCGGTTGGAACGTGGTCAAGGTGCTGTGGGGCCGCCACTGGGATCCGCTGTTTGAAAAGGATCACAAGGGCCTGCTGCAAAAGCGCATGGACGAGGTCGTCGACGGCGAGTTGCAGAACTGCAAAGCCAACGGCGGCGCCTACACCCGCGAGCACTTCTTTGGCACCGACCCTGAGCTTTTGAAAATGGTCGAGCACATGTCCGACGAAGAAGTCGGCAAGCTAAACCGCGGTGGCCATGATCCTTACAAGGTATACGCGGCCTATGCGGCGGCGAGTGCCCACAAAGGCCAGCCCACGGTCATCCTGGCGCAAACCGTCAAAGGCTACGGCATGGGCTCCTCGGGTGAGTCGCGTAACCCGGCACACCAGTCGAAAAAACTAGACGAGGGCAACTTAAAAGCCTTCCGTGATCGTTTTGCTCTACCGATCAACGACGATCAGCTAAAAGACCTGCCGTACTACACCCCAGGCCCGGACAGTGCCGAAGTTCAGTACATGAAAAAGGCCCGTCAAGAACTGGGTGGATTCCTGCCGGCCCGTGACAACAGCTTCGCCGGACTAGCGGTGCCGTCACTTGATAAATTCAGCGCCCAAACCAAGGGCACGGGCGAGCGTGAAATCTCGACCACCATGGCCTTTGTTCGCATGTTGGCAACCATCGTCAAGGACAAAGGCATTGGCAAATACGCTGTGCCGATTGTGCCCGACGAGGCTCGTACCTTTGGCATGGAAGGCATGTTCAAGCAGGTCGGGATCTACTCCACCGAAGGGCAGAAATACACGCCTCATGACTCGGACATGGTGCTTAGCTACCACGAGTCGGCCAGCGGCCAAATCCTAGAGGAAGGCATCAACGAAGCCGGCGCGATGTCCAGTTGGGTCGCCGCCGGTACGGCCTATGCCAACTATGGCGTGCCGCTGATTCCGTTCTACATCTACTACTCGATGTTTGGTCATCAGCGCGTGGGCGATCTGGCCTGGGCGGCCGGTGACATGCAGGTCAAGGGCTTCTTACTCGGCGCGACTGCCGGTCGAACCACGCTGAACGGCGAAGGCCTGCAGCACCAGGACGGCCACAGTCATATCTTTGCCGGCGTCATTCCGAACGTGGTGTCCTATGACCCCACCTATGCGCACGAGGTTGCCATCATCGTGCAAAACGGCCTGAAACGTATGTATCAGGACGCCGAGAACGTCAGTTTCTATCTGACCCTGATGAACGAAAACTATCCGCACCCGGAAATGCCGGCGGATTGTCAGGAAGGGGTCCTAAAGGGGCTTTACCGCCTGAAAAAGGCCGCAGGCAAGCGCAAGTTGCGGGTCCAGTTGATGGGCTCGGGTACCATTTTGCGGGAAGTCGAAGCGGCGGGTGAAATCCTGGCCAGCGACTTTAATGTCGATGCGGACATTTTAAGCGCCACCAGCTTTAACGAGCTGCGTCGCGATGGTTTGGACGTGTCCCGTCGTAATCTGCTGAATCCCGGTAAGACTGCCGAGCAACCTTGGATCACCCAGATCCTGGGTCAAGTGGATGCGCCGGTCGTGGCCGCCACGGATCACATCAAGCTGTATGCAGATCAGGTTCGTGAGTGGGTGCCGGGCACCTACAAAGTGCTGGGCACCGATGGGTTTGGTCGCAGTGACAGTCGTGCCAAGTTGCGCGAGCACTTCGAGGTTAACCGACACTACATTGTGGTCGCGGCCTTGAATGCGCTGGTCGAGCAGGGCTCGATCAAGCCCACGGTGGTGACCAAAGCGATCAAAGACTTTGGCATCGACATCAACAAGATTAACCCGCTGTTTGCATAAGGCCCCAAGGACATGAGTGATATGAACGTTAAAGTCCCAGATATTGGTGATGCGAGCGAAGTTGAAGTGATCGAGGTTTCGGTCGCAGTGGGTGACAGGGTCGAGGAAGGGGATACCCTGATCGTCTTGGAATCTGACAAGGCCAGCATGGAAATTCCGGCCCCCAGCAGCGGCACCATTCAACAGGTGCTGATCAAAGAAGGGGACCAGGTCAACGAAGGGGTCGACATCGTTGTGATGGCGGCCAGTGGCGCCAATGAAGCCCCCGCGCCTGAGCCCGCTGCAGTACCCGCGCCGGTTGCTGAAGCACCGGTCGCCGCACCTGCAGCCAGCGCAGCAGAGGTGGCTCGGGTGCCCGACATCGGTGAAGCCAGCGACGTTGAGGTGATCGAGATCGCCGTTGCGGTGGGTGATAGCGTCGAGGAAGGCGACACACTGATCGTTTTAGAATCGGACAAAGCCAGCATGGAGATTCCCTCTCCGGTGGCCGGTGTGGTGCAAAGCTTGGCGGTCAGCGAGGGTGCCAAGGTGGGTGAGGGTGACGAGATCGCCGTGATCTCTGGAGCCGCATCGGTGGCCGCGGCCCCCGCGGCGCCGGCTGAGGCCCCTGCAGCCCCAGCCCCGACGACGTCCGCGCCTGTTGCAGCCGCGGCCAGCAGCGACATTCAGGTGTCGGTGCCCGACATTGGCGAGGCCACGGACGTCGAGGTCATTGAAGTCTCGGTCTCGGCCGGTGACTCGGTCAGCGAAGGCGATACCCTGATTGTGTTGGAATCTGACAAGGCCAGCATGGAAATTCCGGCGCCGGCAGACGGTGTCATCGGGGCCATTCAGGTCAAAGAAGGCGACAAGGTCAGTGAAGGCACCGCAATTGCGATGCTGACAGCGGCCGGTGCTGCGGCCCCTGCAGCAGCCCCTGCGCTTGCGCCCGCCGCACCGGTCTCTGCGCCTGCGGTCCAAGCTGCCGCGCCCAGTGCAACGGCTCCGGCTCGCGCGCCCACTGCTGGACCCACCAGCGACGCGGTGGCGGTTCACGCCGGTCCCGCTGTGCGTGCCTTGGCCCGGGACTTGGGGGTTGATCTGGCCCGTGTCACCGCGACCGGCCCGCGCAATCGCGTACTAAAGGAAGACGTCCAAAACTTCGTCAAGCAGGCCCTGGCCAATCCAAGCTCGGTCACCGCGACCGCGGTTTCTGGCTCGGGTATTCCGGCGGTCAAGTTGCCAGACTTTGCCAAGTTTGGCCCGATCTCACGCCAGAAAATGTCCAAGTTGCAGCGGGTTACCGCGGACAACATGACCAAATCTTGGCTGAACGTGCCGGCCGTGACCCAGTTCGACGAGGTGGACATCACCGAGTTGGAAGCCTTCCGGAAAGCCAAAAAAGCGGCAGCAGAAAAGGCCGGGGTCAAGTTGACGCCGCTGCCATTCTTGATCAAAGCCGTGGCGACAGTGCTGCGCGAATTGCCCCAGTTCAATGTTGCGTTGGACATGGACGCCGGTGAAATCGTGCAAAAGGATTACGTCCACGTGGGCATGGCGGTGGACACACCGGCAGGGCTGATGGTGCCGGTCATTCGTGATGCCGACAAAAAGTCGATCTACGACTTGGCTCGGGAAACCATCGAACTGGCCGGCAAGGCGCGGGATCGTAAGCTAACAGCCGCGGACATGACCGGTGGTTGTTTCACCATCTCGTCACTGGGCTCGATCGGTGGAACTCAGTTCACCCCGATCGTGAACAACCCCGAGGTGGCCATATTGGGTGTGTCCAAGGCCAGCATGCAGCCGGTCTGGGACGGTCAGGGTTTCGAGCCCCGCCTGATGATGCCGATCAGCCTCAGCTACGATCACCGCGCGGTGAACGGCGCGGACGGTGCCCGGTTCACCACCCGAATGGCACAGCTGTTGGGGGATATTCGCGAGCTGTTGCTGTAGTTTGCGATGAACCAAAAAAAAGCGCCCCGTGGGGCGCTTTTTTTATGCCGGCTCAGAATCCTAGCGCTGCCAGTAGACCTCGGTGCCGCCGTCGCGTCGACACAGTGACCGGGCCAGGATGAACAACACATCCGAAGCGCGGTTCAGGTATTGCTGGCACTCGGCCCGCACGCTGTCCTCACGGTTGCGCAGCGCCACCACGCTGCGTTCGGCGCGGCGGGCGACAGCCCGGGCCACATGGCAGTGACTGGCGGCTGCGGTACCGGCGGGCAGAATAAACTCCTTCAGCGGGGGCAGATCCGCATTCAGGCGCGTGGCATGTGCCTCGATGGCCTGCAAGTGCTGATCAGTGACCAGTTCAAACCCGGGAACCGCCAACTCGCCACCCAGATCGAACAGATGATGTTGCATCAGGCTTAACAGCTCGTGCTCGGCATCGTCATCGGCCAGGGCCGATCGCAGCACGCCAACAAAGCTGTTGAATTCGTCCACGTCGCCGATCGCTTGCATGCGCAAATCGTCTTTGTTGACCCGCGAGCCGTCGCCCAAACCGGTGGTGCCGTCGTCGCCGGTGCGTGTAGTGATTTTGCTGAGTCGGTTGCCCATGATGTGTTCCTAGCCTTGCCAGCGTGCGCTGGCGGGAAATCGTCCGCTGATAGGAGACAGGCCTTCCTGGGCCAAGTCGTTTAATTGTCGGCTGATTCTAGGGTCATTCGTCTCGAAAGCAATGCGTCCCTGGGCATTCATGACGCGATGCCAGGGCAGGGTACTGTCCTGGGGCAGTTTGGACAGCAGTTGGCCGACAAAGCGGGCGCGACGCGGCAGGCCGGCCAACAGTGCCACATCGCCATAACTGGACCAGCATCCGGGGGGGATGGCGTGCAACACCAAATAGACCCGCTCGGCGGGTCCAAGCTCGGTCATATCCGCAGCGCGCCGTCCACGTCGATGACTCGGCCGCTGAAGTAATCGTTTTCAAGAATGAACTGCACCGCATGGGCAATTTCATCCGGCTGACCCAGTCGCTTGGCGGGGATGCCATTGGCAATTTTTTCCAATACGTCCTCGCGCATGCTCATGACCATGTCGGTACCAATAAAGCCCGGTGCAATGGCGCCGGTGCGGATACCGTAGCGCGCCAGTTCTTTGGCCCAGGTGACCGTCATTGCGGCCACGCCGGCTTTACTGGCGACGTAGTTGGTCTGGCCCAAGTTGCCGTGGCGGCTGATGCTGGAAATCGCGATCAGGCAGCCCTTTTCACCGGCCTCGACCATGTGGGCCGCCACTTCCCGGGTGCACAGAAATACACCGGTCAGGTTGACGTCGATGACTGAATTCCACTGATCCAGCCCCATCTTGTCAGTGACTTTGCCGTCTTTGGCTTTTAGCAGCAGTCCATCCCGTGTGATGCCGGCGTTGTTGACCAGCCCCGAGATCGTGCCTTGCTGCGCGGCGATGTCCTGAACGGTCTGGATCACAGCGGCTTCATCCGACACGTTGCACACATAGCCCATCGCGCTGCTGCCGGCCTGCTCAACCAGGCTACAGGTTTCGGCCAGGTGCTCGGCATTCATATCGACCAGTGCCAAACGGGCACCCTGTTCAGCCAAACGCAGCGCCATCGAACGCCCTAGGCCCTGGCCGCCGCCGGTAATCATGATGAGTTTGTTAGAAAGTTGCATGCTGAGATCCTTTTTCTGATGTACAAAACATAACGGATTTGTGCAGTGCAGAATAGAGGGGTGCGCGTAATCCTGTGGTATTTTGTGCCAAAGTCTATGAGGAACCTATGCCACTACTTCTATTTCTGATCGTGCCGATCATCGAAGTCGCAATCCTAGTTCAGGTCGGCGGGATCATTGGATTCTGGCCAACCCTAGGCCTGGTGGTCCTGACCGCGGTGGTCGGGGCTCGGTTATTGAAATCCCAGGGCCGCGCCTTGCTAATGGCCGCTCAGGGTCGCCTAGAGCGGGGCGAGCTACCCCTTAGCGAGCTGGCTCAGGGCCTGTTAATTGCCGTGGGCGGCGCTTTGCTGCTGACGCCAGGATTTGCCACCGACGCCATTGGCTTTGCTTGCCTGATGCCCGGCACGCGCTTGGCCATGGGCCGGGCAGTACAAAAATGGTTAGAGCCGCGTTTGGTTCGCGCAGGCCCCGCCCCGCACCAGGGCCGGGACGACAGCATCATTGATGGCGAGTTTCGACGCGAAGAATGACCCGAGATCAGGTTCTGTTCCACGCGTTGTTGGCTGACAGCGCGTACACCGGTCAGTGGCCAGCCCACGCAGTGCCTCAATCGGCAGCCTGGTCCGGATGCTCGACCCCCTTACAGGCGACTCCCGCGGCGCACGAGCGCTTTTGCCCGGACACTGGGCTGTGTGCTCAGGTATTTGAAGATCTGCAGGGCCCGATTCTGGTGTTTGGTGGTACCACGGCGGGCCCGGCCAAGGGCCAGGACTTGATGGCCCGTGGCATCGACAACTTGGCGTTACATGCCCGGCAATGGGTCAGCAATTTACAAATGGGCGTGGGCCACAGCACCGAAAACCTGTCCCTGGCCATGGACCTGTTTGATCAACTCAGTCGCGGATCGGCCAACGATTGGCGCTTGGTGGGTCATAGCAAGGGCGCCAGTGAAGCCATGGCGGCGGCCAGCTTGGGCGGGGTCTTTGTGACCTTTTCAGGGCCGGGCTTGCCGCTGAATTGGCATCAAGAGCGGCCCACGGGCCAAGGTCAACAATATTCCGTCCTCGAGGACCCGGTTGCGGTCTTGGGCACCGAGTTGCCCTGGTTGGTGCAACCGGCTGAACATCATTGGATCCCGGTGCCAGACGGCACACCCAAGCTGTCTCGACACAATGACTTTTCCCGCTGGATCAAAGACTGGGCCGATTTGGCGTAAATTTTTTTTCTATCTTCCCTTGAAACTTATCTCCTTGTCCGCACACAGGGAGTGCTCGGGGCAACGGCAACTAATGCCGAAACGGCTACAGCCGAGCACGGATGCAAAGGTTGCCGCGTTGTCGCCAGCGTTGCTAAACAATTGAAACTAAATAAGAGAGAGATAGCGATGAAAATTCGTCCTCTGCAGGATCGTGTTGTGGTTCGCCGCATGGAAGAAGAAACCAAAACTTCCGGCGGTATCGTATTGCCGGGCAGTGCTGCTGAAAAGCCCAATCAGGGTGAAGTAGTGGCCGTCGGTACTGGCAAAACTCTAGATAACGGCACCGTAAAAGCCGTTGACGTTAAGGTCGGCGATCAGATCGTCTTCGGTCAGTATTCCGGTTCGAACACCATCAAAGTTGACGGTGAAGAACTGTTGATCATGAGCGAAAGCGAAATCTACGGCGTTATCGAACAGTAATATCTAGGAGAGAAATTCTATGTCAGCAAAAGATGTACAGTTTGGCGACAGCGCTCGCCAGCGCATGTTGGAAGGCGTCAACGTTCTGGCCAACGCAGTTAAAGTAACCCTGGGCCCGAAAGGCCGTAACGTAGTTCTGGACAAGTCATTTGGTGCTCCCACCGTGACCAAGGACGGCGTTTCTGTCGCCAAAGAAATCGAGCTGAAAGACAAGTTCGAAAACATGGGCGCCCAGATGGTCAAGGAAGTGGCTTCACAGGCCAACGACGTGGCCGGTGACGGCACCACCACCGCTACCGTTTTGGCTCAAGCGATCGTGACTGAAGGTTTGAAGTCAGTCGCCGCCGGCATGAACCCCATGGATCTCAAGCGCGGTATCGACAAGGCCGTCAAGGTTGCAGTTGAAGCAATCCACGACATGGCCAAGCCCTGCGCTGACTCCAAGTCAGTGGCTCAGGTCGGTACGATCTCAGCCAACTCAGACGAAGCGGTTGGCCAGATCATCGCTGACGCGATGGACAAGGTTGGCAAGGACGGTGTCATCACCGTTGAAGAAGGTTCAGGCTTTGAAGACGAGCTGGACGTGGTTGAAGGCATGCAGTTTGACCGCGGTTACCTGTCGCCCTACTTCGTTAACAACCAAGACAACATGACGGCCGAGCTGGACGATCCCTTCGTTCTGTTGGTCGACAAGAAAATCAGCTCGATCCGTGATCTGATTCCTCTGCTGGAAGCCGTCTCAAAAGCTGGCAAGCCGCTGTTGATCATCGCCGAAGACGTCGAAGGCGAAGCCCTGGCGACTCTGGTGGTCAACAACATGCGTGGCATCGTCAAAGTCGCAGCCGTCAAGGCACCGGGCTTTGGTGACCGTCGTAAGGCCATGTTGCAGGACATCGCAATCTTGACCGGCGGTACTGTGATCAGTGAAGAAGTTGGTTTGAACCTAGAAGGCGCCACCCTAGAGGACCTAGGTACCGCCAAGCGTGTTCAGATCAGTAAAGAAAACACCACCGTGATCGACGGTGCTGGCGCGGCGGACGATATCCAAGCCCGTGTTAAGCAGATCGAAGCGCAGATGGAAGAAACCTCAAGCGACTACGACAAAGAGAAGCTGCAAGAGCGCAAGGCCAAGCTGGCTGGCGGTGTTGCGGTCATCAAGGTCGGCGCTGGTTCTGAAGTCGAGATGAAAGAGAAGAAAGCCCGCGTTGAAGACGCGTTGCACTCAACTCGTGCAGCAGTCGAAGAAGGCGTCGTGGCAGGCGGTGGCGTGACCCTGATCCGTGCACTGCAGGCGATTGGCGACCTGACCGGCGACAACGAAGACCAGAACGTAGGTATTGCCTTGGCGATGCGTGCGATGGAATCTCCGATGCGTCAGATTGTTGCGAATGCCGGTGGCGAGCCCAGCGTTGTGGTCGACAAGATCAAGAACAGCGAAGGCAGCTATGGCTATAACGCAGGCACGGGCGAGTACGGTGACATGTTGGAGATGGGTATTTTGGACCCGGCCAAGGTCACACGCTCTGCACTGCAGGCAGCGGCTTCAGTGGCAGGCATGATGATCACCACCGAGTGCATGGTCACGGAACTGCCGGAAGACAAGCCAGCAGCTCCTGCCCCTGATATGGGCGGCATGGGTGGAATGGGCGGCATGATGTAATTCTGCATTTCGCAGAATGCTGCTTCGAAAAAGGGCCCATTGCGGGCCCTTTTTTTATGTCCGATCGCCGGGCCTGGCGACAGGCAAAAAAAAGCCCACCAAACGGGTGGGCTCTTCTTGTGTTTCTGGATCTTACTGTGCGAATTGCTCAGCAACGAAGTCCCAGTTAACCAACTCCCAATAGGCTTTTAGGTAGTTAGGACGAGCATTGCGGTAGTCAACGTAGTAAGCGTGTTCCCAGACATCGCAGGTCAACAGCGGCGTGTTGCCCTCGGTCAGCGGGTTGCCGGCGCCGATGGTGCTGGCCAGTTCCAGTTTGCCGTCTGCGGTTTTTACCAACCAACCCCAGCCTGAGCCAAAGGTAGTGACCGACGTCTTGGTGAAGGCTTCTTTGAAGGCTTCAAACGAGCCAAAGGTCTCGTTGATGGCGTCAGCCAATGCGCCAGTGGGTTCGCCACCGCCGTTGGGTGACAGGCAGTTCCAATAAAAGGTGTGGTTCCAAACCTGAGCGGCGTTGTTAAAGATGCCTCCCGATGAGCCGACAATGATGTCTTCCAGGCTTTTGCCTTCAAACTCGGTGCCGGGAACCAGATTGTTCAGGTTGTCGACATAGGTTTTGTGGTGTTTGCCATGGTGAAACTCTAACGTCTCTTCAGAGATGTGAGGCGCCAGTGCGTCTTTTGCGTAGGGCAGTGCGGGCAATTCAAAAGCCATGATCAGCTCCATTGATTAGTGATTGGATGCAGGGACAATAGGGGTGGCGGTGACCTATTTCAATGGCCTTGCTAGACTGCACCCACGACAAAGGAACCCTAAATGCGTCAAGAGCCACAACTGTCCGATTTAGACACCCTAGATGAACCTGCTTTAACTGGGCGCGCTGGGGTTAATCAGCCCCAGGTCATCAAGCGGGGCATGGGTTTCTTTGCCTGGTTGCTGCTGCTGATCGCCCTGGGCGGCGTGGGCGGCTTGGGTTATTGGAACCTGACCTTTCAGGGCACCACCCAATCCCAAGGCCAGGATCAGTCCCTGCAATTGGGGGATCTCGAGCGACGCTTTGACGAGTTAAACGAAAAGCTGGCCGCCTCCGAGGTGGCTTTGAAACAGCAGCAAGCGATTTCAGCCGAGCTACAAGAGCGCTTGGACATCATCTCGGGCCAGGGCATCTCGGGCAATGCCCAGGCCATTGAACAGGTCGAGGTCTCTATCCGCCAGGTGGCCACAGCCACCCAGCGCCAGTCCGCGCGACTGGATGCCTTGCTTGAAGACTTGGGGCAATCCAAAGACCAAGACCAAAACCTGGCCCAGCGCTTGGCGGTGGTTAGCTCTGAACAAAGCAACCTGGATACCCGCCTGACAGGCATCGTGGCGCGATTGGATGGCCAGACCGAACGACTGGATAGCCAGGATGAGCGCATTGCGACGATGCCCAGTTTGGTGACCGCCAACGAGGTCCAAATCGAACGTTTGTTTGCAGATTTACAGCGCTTAATCGGCCAGGTAACCCTGGTGGATGATCGGTTAGGGCGTTTGAGTGATCAGGTGCGAGATTTGCCCGAGCCGCAGGCGCCGGTCAATGTTGATCGGTTAGAGCTGGACGTGGCCATCGTTCAAGAGCAACTCGGTCAGCAAGTCACCGCCTTGCGCGAGGTCAATGAGCGTTTACGCGCGATCGATCAATTCCGTGCCCAGGCCAATCAGGCGATTTTCCAGTTGGAAGACGCGGTGCGAGCCGGTCAATGAATCCACTGGACCGGTTGTTGAACGAGTTGGAAGCGGCCCTGGTAACCCACGGGCTGTATACGCCTCAGCGCCCGGCGCCCGAGGCCTTTAACAGCACGCAGCCGTTTTTTTACGACACCATGTCCTTTCCCTGTTGGTTGCAGTACGTGTTTATCGAAAAAATGCGGCTGGTTATCCAAGCCCAGGGCCCGCTGCCGAAACCCTGCAATATCGCCGAGATGGGTCAGATGTATGGCGTCCAAGCCCACTTTCCCTCCGAGCTGGTGGCCGTGCTTCAGCAAATCGACGATTGCATCAATCGGTCATAATCTCGGATAATTACAACAACAGCCCGTACGGGTTTCCAATACTCCCCACAACAGGATTTCTCCATGTCTAATGACAATCCCTGGTGGCGCGGCGGCGTCGTCTATCAAATCTATCCCCGCAGTTACTTGGATTCCTCGGGCAACGGCGTTGGTGATTTGCGTGGCATTACTGAAAAGCTCGACTACGTCGCCAGCTTAAACGTTGACGCGATTTGGTTGTCCCCGTTCTTCAAGTCGCCGATGAAAGACTTTGGCTATGACGTGTCGGATTACCGCGACGTGGATCCAAGTTTTGGAACGGTTGAGGACTTCAAAGCCCTGCTGGATAAAGCCCATCGTTTGGGCATCAAGATCATCATTGACCAGGTCATCAGCCACACCTCGAACGAGCACGCCTGGTTTCAGGCCAGTCGCCAAGACGCCAGCAACGCCAAGGCCGATTGGTACATCTGGCGCGATGCCAAGCCGGATGGCACCCCGCCAAACAACTGGATGAGTATTTTTGGCGGCACCGCCTGGGAGTGGGACAGCCAGCGCAAGCAGTACTTTATGCATAACTTCCTGCGCGAGCAGCCGGATTTGAATTTGCACAATCCTGAGGTCCAGGACGCTGTGCTGGGGGAAATGCGGTTTTGGCTCGAGCTAGGCGTCGATGGGTTCCGCTTGGACACCGCGAACTTTTATATGCACGACCCAGAATTTCGTGACAACCCAGCCCGGGACATGTCGACCTTTGACGGAAGTGCTGGCGGCACCGCCGACAACCCGTACTTTTTCCAGCAGCACCTGTACGACAAGGACCACCCGGATAACCTGGCCTTTTTGGGCCGCATCCGCAGCTTGATGGACGAATTTGGGGTCACCACCACCGTGGGCGAGGTCGGCAGCGACGATCCGACTGTGATGGCTGAGTACACCCAGGGCGAGGATCGCCTGCACATGGCCTACAGTTTTGATTTCTTGAACGACAACGTGGGCGCGGCGCACATCCGCAAAACCATTACCCAGATGGAAGGCATGATCGGCGACGGTTGGCCGTGCTGGGCACTGTCCAATCATGACTTTGCCCGGGTGGTCACGCGCTGGCAGGGCTACGGCGGTACTGCCGT
>CALKMT010000144.1 GCA_938091715.1 uncultured Litorivicinus sp. | reverse complement strand
CGGGGCGAGGCGCAGGACTACATCGATCGTTATTTTGCCCGTTATCCCGGTGTTCTGGCCTTTATGGACACCGCCAAAGCCTCGGCGGCCGACAAAGGCTATGTCGAAACCCTGTCAGGCCGGCGTCTGTACTTGCCGGACTTGCAGGCCCGGGATCAAATGCGCAAGCGCGCCGCCGAACGGGTGGCGATCAACGCGCCCATTCAGGGCAGTGCGGCGGATCTAATTAAACAGGCGATGATCGAGGTGCAACAGCTGATTGATGTCTCCTTCCCCCGGGTCAAGCTTCTGTTGCAGGTGCACGATGAACTCTTGTTCGAGGTGCCTGACGACCAGGTTGAGGCCTTTTCGCAGGCGTTGCGCCCGGTCATGGAACAGGCCCCGTTGACGGTGCCGCTCAAGGTTGAAATCGGCACGGGCAAGGACTGGTACGAGGCGCACTGAAAAAAATTAAAAAAAGTGGGAACTAATCCGAAACGGCCCTGTCTGACCTTTCAGAACATTTAAACCTCTTAGGATGTTAACCGGATTCGAGCCCTACCCCGGCTCCCTTCCCTTAAACCCCAGATTAGGCCTCTGGGGTTTTTTCTGTCTGCAGCATCCATTCTTCTAGCTTGTCTTCAAGCTCGGGAATGCCCTCGCGCTTTAGCGAGCTAAACAGCTGAGCGGTGCACCCCTCGGGCAAGGCCTTCTGGGTTTTGAATAGGGCTTGTTTTTGTTGGTTGCGCGACAGCTTGTCAGACTTGGTCAAGACCGCATGGGCTGGCACGCCGCGACTGACGGCCCAACCAATCATCTGCTGGTCCAGCTCGCCATAGGGCCGGCGCACATCCATCAGCACCACCAAGCCTTTTAAGGCCTGGCGGGTTTCCAAGAAGGCCTGGATATTTTTGCCCCAATCGGCGCGCATTGCACCGGGTACTTTGGCAAATCCGTAGCCCGGCAGGTCGACTAACTTTAGCAGGGGGTCTTGCAGGGCAAAAAAGTTGATCATCTGGGTGCGCCCGGGTGTCTTAGACACTCGAGCCAAGGCCTTTTGATTGGCGATTACGTTCAAACAGCTGCTTTTGCCTGCGTTTGAGCGGCCAGCGAACGCGACTTCGCAGCCCTCGTCGGCTGGAAAGTTGTGGACCGCGGTTGCGCTGATTTGGTACTGCGCTGTGCGCAATAGGTTGAAAGCCATGCCTTATGCATTCCGTGTGTAAGCAATAACGGTTTATACTACCGGAAGTTATAAGAGACTTATTCCATTAAACGGACCTAATGATGAAGCAATTATTCGTACTCTTGGCCGCTGGCCTTGTTTCTTTTGCCGCCCTGGCCAAGGAAGTCCCTGAGTTAGAAGCCCCTGGTGACGCAACCGCAGGCAAAGCTAAGAGCATGACCTGTGCGGGCTGCCACGGTGCAGACGGCAACAGCCCAACCGGCGCCTGGCCCAAACTGGCCGGTCAGCACGAAGGGTATTTGGTTCAGCAACTGCAAGCGTTCAAGAGTAAAGAGCGTGACAATGCCTTGATGTACGGCTTTGCTGCGGCCCTGTCGGATCAGGACATGAAGGACTTGGCGGCCTTTTACGCCAGCCAAGCGATCTCACCTGCTGCGGCGGATCCCGAGTTGGTTGAAGCCGGCGAGCAAATTTATAAGTACGGCGACGCAGAGCGCGGTGTGGCGGCCTGTGCGGCCTGTCACGGACCCCAGGGTCTGGGCGTGGCCAGCGCTAACTTTCCCCGTTTGGCCGGTCAGTGGGCGGAGTACAACGACGCACAGTTAAAAGCCTACCGTGATGGCGTGCGTGTGCACCCGATGATGAACGGCGTGGCCTTGAACATGCGCGATCGTGATATCCAGGCGGTGGTCAGCTATATCCAAGGGATGCGTTAAGAAAGGTTTCCCACCCGAAACTCTTGCCAAGGAAGGCGGTCTGAGGATCGCCTTTTTTGTGCTTAATTTTTTAAACGAGGATTTCACCATGAAATGGTTATTGGCATTGATGACGGTCGTTACGCTGCAGGCGGCGAACGCGACGAATTACGTTCAAGGGCAACACTACGTCGAGCTCGACTACCCGGTCCGTACCAACAACCCTGACAAGGTCGAGGTGGTGGAGTTGTTCTGGTATGGCTGTCCGCACTGTTTCCGTCTAGAGCCTGGGGTCGAAGCCTGGAAGGCCGGCATCGCCGAGGACGTGGATTTTCAGCAAATACCCGCCGTGCTGGGCCGCTCATGGGAGCCTCACGCTCGGGCGTTTTGGGTGGCCACGGCCACGGGCGTCCTAGAGCAAACGCACCAAGCCTTTTTTAACGCCATTCATTTGGACAAAAAGCGCATGGTTTCAGAGGGCGAGCTGAAACGATTTTTTGCAGCCTACGGCGTGTCAGAAGCGCAGTTTGATCAGCATTATCGGGGCTTTGCTACCGAGTCGCGTCTGAAGCAAACCGAATCGCGCATCAATTCCTATGGTATTCAGGGTGTGCCCGCGTTTATTGTTAATGGGAAATATCGGGTCAGCGCCTCCAGCGCCGGGGGTGAACAAGCCCTGTTTGACGTGATCAACTTCCTAATAGAAAAAGAACGCGGTGCTTAAGCACCCTAACGAGATGTAATGCCCTACTCTGAAATGGTGATCGACGACGTTCGTATCACCCGCATGAAACCCCTGATTCCGCCGGCTATTTTGCTCGAAGAGCTACCGGCGGACGAGGCCATGGCCAGTCAGGTCAGCCAGGACCGCAAAGAGATCCAAGACATATTGCATGGCCGGGATGATCGGCTGCTGGTAGTGGTCGGTCCCTGTTCGATTCACGATCCGGATGCCGCTCGGGAATATGCCGGCCGCTTAAAGCCGCTGGCCGATCGTATTAGCGACCGAGTCAAAGTCGTCATGCGAGTGTACTTTGAAAAGCCGCGCACCATTGTGGGCTGGAAGGGATTGATCAACGATCCCTTTCTAGATGGCAGTTTCGAGATCAATAAAGGACTGCACATCGCTCGGGGCTTGCTGGGTGATATCACACGCATGGGCTTGCCCACCGGGGTCGAATTTTTGGATTCGATCAGCCCCCAGTTCATTGCCGATCTGGTCAGCTGGGGGGCCATTGGCGCCCGCACCACTGAGTCCCAGGTCCATCGCGAACTGGCCAGTGGTTTGTCGGCCACCATCGGGTTCAAGAACGGCACCAGCGGGGATGTCAGCATTGCCATTGATGCCATTCGTGCGGCCAGCCATTCGCATCAGTTCTTGTCGGTCACCAAGCAAGGGGTGTCGGCGATCGTACAGACCCAGGGTAACCCTGACAGTCACCTGATCTTGCGCGGTGGCTCGGATGGGCCCAATTACTCGCCCGAAGCCATTGCTCAAGCCTGCGAGCGGTTGCAGGCGGCGGGCTTGCGTCCCAGCGTTATGGTCGATGCCAGTCACGCGAATTCAGAAAAAGACCACCGCAATCAGGCCCGTGTGGTGCACAGCGTCATCGAGCAGCGCCGACAGAACCCACACAGCATTTTCGGGCTGATGCTGGAAAGTCATTTGGTCGCGGGGCGTCAGGACTGCAAGGATCCCAGTCAGTTGGTGTACGGCCAGTCCATTACCGATGCCTGCATCGGCTGGGAAGAAACCGTTCAGCTATTAGAAGAGTTGCACCGTGGCTAAGCTATGGCTGGGCCACGCTAACTATTCGTCGTGGTCGCTGCGGGGTTGGCTGTTGTGCCGGATCGCAGGCCTGCAGCCTGAGATCCAATGGGTGCGATTTGATCAGGACGCTTGGCGAGACCAGGTGCCCAGCCGAGGCTTGGTGCCGGTTTTGCAGACCGATCAGGGCGTCGTGTGGGACAGCGCCGCGATTGCCGAGACCCTGGCCGATCAGGCGCCAGAGCTTTGGCCCCGGGATCCCCAGGCGCGCATGCATGCCCGCTCAATCGTTGCGGAAATGCACGCGGGCTTTGCGGCCCTGCGCTCGGCTTGCCCGATGAACATTCGTGGCCGCGCGTCAGATTTTGCCTTGTCCGAGTCGGTGTTTGCCGACATTTCCCGTGTCCAGGACCTTTTAGAAGAGGCGCTGGCCCGTTTTGGTTCAGAATTCTTATACGGTTCCCAGTTGAGCGCGGCGGATGCGTTCTATGCGCCGGTGATCTATCGATTGCGTACCTATGCCCCGCCTGCGCATTGCGAATTGGCAGATTACAGCGAACGCTTGTTGGCCCATCCTTGGTTATTGGAATGGGAGGCCATGGCCCAGAGCGACGATGCGCTGCCCGGTTACGATCAATTATTGGGATTGTAATATTTTCGTCACATTTCACTTCTAGAGTGCGCACATCGGGAGGGGGAAGCCTCACTCGACTCATTGCATTTTAGGAGTTCAAAATGATTGCACGTCTAGGTATGGCTGCCTTGGTCGCAGCTTCAGTAAGCACGGCCGCTGTTGCCCGTGATTACGTCAGCATGACCGGTTCTTCAACCGTTTTCCCTTTCGCAACCATCGTTGCTGAAGCATTTGGTAACAACCCGAACTACAAGACGCCTGTTGTTGAATCTACGGGTTCTTCTGCTGGTAAGCGTGGCGCATGTAACGGCATCGGTACCGAGTTCGTTGACATCGGTAACGCCTCTAGCCGCATGAAAAGCAAAGACTTGGCTACGTGCCAGGCCAACGGCATCGACGTAACCGAAGTTAAAGTCGGCTATGACGGAATCGTTTTGGCTAACTCAATCAACGGCCCGGTTCTAGAAGTCACCAAAGGTCAGTTGTGGCAAGCGCTGGCAGCTAAGTTGCCTGCTGGCAACGCCAAGTGGGTCGATAACCCCAACCAGACATGGTCTGACATTGATGCGTCACTGCCCAACATCGCTATCCGCGTATACGGCCCGCCGTCAACTTCAGGAACTCGTGGTTCTTGGGAAGAGATGGTCAACGAAAAAGGCTGCACCAAGGTCGACGGCGTTGAAGCAGCTCTGAAAATGTTTGGCTACGACGAAGAGTACTGCATGCCTATGCGTACAGACGGTGCGTTCATCGAAGCCGGTGAGCAGGACAACCTGATCGTACAGAAGCTGGGTGAAGAGCCTGAGTCTTATGGCATCTTCGGATTCTCTTTCCTGAACCAAAACACTGACAGCCTGCAAGGTGCAATCGTTGATGGTGTTGAGCCGAACATGGACACCATCGCTGCTGGCGACTACCCCATCTCTCGCGCCCTGTGGTTCTACGTTAAGAAGCCTCACGTGGGTGTAGTTCCTGGTGTTCAGGAGTACGCGTCTGAGTGGATCAAGCACTGGGGTCCGGGTGGCGTTTTGGAAGAAGCTGGAATGGTTCCCATGCCGGCTGCAGAGCGTGACGAGTACGCGGCAGTGATCGCTAACTTGCCCACCATGACAGCGGAAACTCTGTCAAAGTAACAAAACTGTCATCTTAAGTTACACTAGCGGTAACAATCAGATGTGAAGCTGGCCGAGAAACCCTCGGTCAGCTTTTTTAGTAATTTGGAGACACACATGCCAACGAACCTTGTCTTACTGGTGTTGCTCGCTCTGGCCGTCACGTATTTTGTTTTGGGCCGACGCGCGATCCTGAGCCAAGGCCAACGAGCTTCGGGCATCCGCTCAATGCATTCGTTGCCACATTATTACGGGGTCTGGGCCGGCGTGGCCGCCTTGTTGCCTGCCCTGGTGTTAATGGTTCTGTGGATTGGCTTGGAAGACAGCATCTTACGGGCGTTAGTGGCCAGTTACTTCCCGGCCGAGCGACCCGAGAATTTCATTGAAGACGTGTTCTTCACACAGATTAAAAACGTGGCCCAGGGCAACGTGGTCGGCACGCCACCTGAATGGGTGATGCAAGCCGCCGGTGCTTGGGCTGGGTTTGAGCGCAGCTCGCAAAACCTGATGAGTGCGGCGGTGCTCGGCACCTGTGCCGTGCTTGGGTTTTTTGCTTACAAGCAGGTCGGCCTGGAGTTTCGGGCCAGAAACGCGGTCGAAAATGTCATCATGGCCGTGCTGGTGGCCTGTTCGATCGTGGCGATTTTGACCACCGTTGGCATCGTTTTCTCGGTCTTGTTCGAGTCGATAAAGTTCTTTGGCATGGTCAGTCCAATGGAGTTCTTTTTCGGATTGGACTGGATTCCCAAGGCAAACTTTGGTGAAAACGCGGACAGCGGCGAGTCAGCCTATGGAGCGATTCCCCTGTTTGCCGGCACGGCTTTGATCTCGGCCATTGCCTTGATTGTGGCCGTTCCCACCGGTTTGTTCAGCGCTATCTTTTTGAGTGAATACGCAGGCCCCCGATTGCGCGCAATCGTCAAGCCCCTGATGGAGATCCTGGCCGGTATTCCCACCGTGGTGTACGGGTTTTTCGCCGCCCTGACCGTGGCGCCCCTGTTCAAAGACCTGTTTGCCTCGGTGGGTATGTCAGCCAGTTCCGAGTCGGCCTTGGCGGCCGGCGTTGTGATGGGTGTCATGATCATTCCTTTTGTCAGTTCATTGTCTGATGACGTGATTAACGCCGTGCCCCAGTCATTGCGCGATGCGGCCTACGGACTGGGTTCCACCAAGTCCGAAGCCATTCGTCAGGTTATTTTGCCGGCCGCATTGCCCGGCATCGTCGGTGCGATTCTGCTGGCGGTATCTCGGGCGGTGGGTGAGACCATGATTGTGGTCATGGCCGCTGGTCTGGCGGCTAATTTGACCGCCAACCCGCTCGAAGCGGTGACCACGGTTACCAGCCAAATCGTGACAATTTTGAAGGGTGATCAAAGCTTTAACTCACCGATGACCCTGTCTGCCTTCGCGTTGGCGCTGACGCTGATTACCGTCACGCTGGCACTTAACGTACTCGCCATCCGAATAGTGAAGAAATATCGTGAACAATACGACTAAGGAAATGCTGTCGCCGCAGCAGGCGACCGAACGGGTCGCAGCATCGGTCGGAGCTCGTTATCGTCGCGAGCGCCGTTTTCAGATGTACGGCAAACTCGCCATTGGATCTGCGCTGGTGTTCTTGGTCTTGTTTATGGCCAACATCTTGCAAAAGGGCATTCCTGGATTCTTCCAGCACTACGTCACGCTTGAAGTAGACCTGGATCGTGAACTGCTGGATCCGATGGGCGATGCGTCGGTGGATTCCTTGTTTGCCGGTAATCCCCGTCGGGTCATGCAATTGGCGATCTATGAAGCCACCGGTGCCGAATCTAGAGCCGACCAGCGGGCCGCCTTCAAGTTGGTGTCGACCGGTGCCACCAATCGCCTAAGAGACATGATCCTCGAGGATCCCAGCATTTTAGGCACGCGCATGTCGATTCAGTTCGCCGTGGACGATGATGCCGATTCGTACCTACGTGGGTTCATTACCAAGGCCACCGAAGAGCGTCGCCGCCGCGTTAAAGACAACCAGATGGACATGATCGATCGGCTTCAAGCCGAGGGCCGGATCGAGTACAAGCTGAGCGACTACATCTTTACCGGATCGGATTCACGTAACCCCGAGCTCGCCGGCATCAAAGGTGCCGTCATTGGTTCGCTACTAACCTTGGCGGTTTGTTTATCGCTGGCCTTCCCCATTGGTGTGGCGGCCGCGGTTTACCTTGAGGAGTTCGCGCCCAAGAATCGGATCACGGATGTGATCGAGGTCAACATTAACAACCTGGCTGCGGTGCCCTCGGTGGTTTACGGAATTTTGGGCGCGGCGGTCTTTATTAACGTATTTGGCTTTCAGCGCAGTTGGCCCATCGTTGGCGGGTTTGTATTGGCGCTGATGACGCTGCCGACGATCATTATTTCCAGCCGTGCGGCCCTCAAAGCGGTGCCCCCGAGTATCCGTGATGCGGCGCTGGGCATGGGTGCCAGCCGAGTTCAGGTGGTCACTCACCACGTGCTACCGCTGGCGCTGCCTGGCATGTTAACCGGTACCATTATTGGTATGGCGCAGGCGTTAGGCGAAACCGCTCCATTGCTGATGATTGGCATGGTAGCCTTTGTGGTAGACGCGCCGTCGGGGATTTTTAGTCCGTCGACCGCTTTGCCTGTACAAATCTATATGTGGGCAGACTCGGCCGAGCGTATGTTTGTGGCCAAGACCAGTGCTGCGATCATTGCCCTATTGTCCTTTTTGGTCGTCATGAATGCGGCCGCCGTCGTTCTTCGCAAGAAGTTCGAGCGTCGTTGGTAGGAGAGAAAGACTGTGGAAGCAACTATGGAAAATACGAGAACTACAGGTACGGCGGATGTTGCGTGGGATCATGACGATTTCCAAACCGTGGGCACTCCTGGCCACGACGATCCCCGGATGACTGCCGGCAACGTCGATGTGTTTTATGGCGAAAAACAAGCCATCATGAACGTCAGCATCGACATCGGGGCGAACGAAGTTGTGTCATTTATTGGGCCTTCAGGTTGCGGTAAGTCGACTTTTTTGCGTTGTCTGAACCGTATGAATGACACCATCGACATTTGCCGTGTCGGTGGCTCCATTATGCTGGACGGTCAGGACATTTATGACCCCAGCATTGACGTGGTGCCCCTGCGCGCCCGGGTCGGCATGGTCTTCCAAAAGCCCAACCCCTTCCCGAAAAGTATTTATGACAATGTGGCCTACGGCCCTCGCATCCACGGCTTGGTGGATTCCAAAGCCGAATTGGACGAAGTGGTCGAGCAGTCCTTGACCCGTGCAGGTCTGTGGGACGAGGCCAAAGATCGTTTGGATCAACCCGGTACTGGATTGTCCGGCGGTCAACAACAGCGGTTGTGTATCGCCCGGGCCATTGCCGTTAGCCCCGAGGTGATCCTGATGGACGAGCCTTGCTCGGCGCTGGACCCGATCGCCACGGCCCGGATCGAGGAGTTAATTCACGATCTGTCGAGCCAGTTCACCATTGTGATCGTGACCCACTCTATGCAACAGGCGGCGCGAGTTTCTGATCGCACGGCCTATTTCCACCTGGGTCGTCTGGTCGAGGTGGGCCCGACCAAGCAAATCTTTACCTCGCCTCAGCACAGCCTGACGCAGGACTACATCACCGGACGTTTTGGATAAAACACCATGGACCTTAAGTCGTCAGACCTGAATCAGCACATTTCCAGCCAGTTCAACGAAGAGTTGGAAACGTTGCGAACCCACGTTTTGAAAATGGCGGGTTTGGTCGAGCGGAATCTACGCACCGCCATTAGTGCGCTTGAGTCGATGGATTCATCGGCCATTTCTAGCCTGGAACAGGGCGAGCAGCAGATCAACGCCTTTGAGCTGGTGGTGGACCGAGAGGTCATGAATATCATCGCCTTACGCCAACCTGCGGCGGCGGATTTGCGCGTGGTGATGGCGATCTCCAAGATCGTTCGGGATTTGGAGCGCATGGGCGACGAGGCCCACAAAGTGGGCCGCTTGGCTGGCGAAATGGCCAGCGATCCGCCGCCTGCGGCGGCCTTGAATCTGTCGGTCAGCCTGGGCCGTCAGGTCGCGGACTTGGTCAAGCGTGCGGTCGACAGCTTTGTCCGTTTGGACGCCGATGAGGCCAACGAGGTGCGCACCGATGACAAGGCCATTGATTCGGACTACGAAGCTTCAGTACGGGCGATGGTGACCTTTATGATCGAGGACCCACGTTCGATTGGCCGAGTGGTCAAATTGTTGTGGGTGTTCCGATCGCTAGAGCGTATTGGGGATCATGCGACCAATATTTCCGAGCAGCTGATCTATGCGGTTCGTGGCAAGGACATTCGCCACGATGACGTGTCTGAAACGGACATGCAGAACCTCGTCGACGAGTGAAAGGCCTTCGATCGCTGATCCGCGGGTTTGAACTGCTGCTGACCCCTGGGTTAAAGCGATTTGTGTTGGTGCCGATGGCCGTCAATTTGGCGGTCTTCGTTTTACTGGTGGTGACCTTGTTCAGTGCCCTAGGCGGCTGGGTGGTGGCGGCCGGTCAATACCTGCCCAGTTATTTGGATTGGCTGACCTGGCTGATTCAGCCCTTGGCATTAATCCTTGCATTGGTGCTCTTTGTTTTTGGCTTTACCGTCATCAATGGATTTATCGCCGCCCCGTTTTATGGAATTTTGGCCGAAAAGGTCGAGCGCCACTTGGATCCACAGGCGTGCTTGCCTGACGAGTCCTTGTCCGAAGTGATGGTGCGAACACTGTTACGAGAGGGGTCGAAATGGCTGTGGTATTTGCCTCGTGCCCTGTTGTTGCTTGCCCTATCCGTGATTCCGGTGATTAACCTGCTCAGCCCATTCTTGTGGCTGGCCTTTGGGGCCTGGGTCATGGCGATCGAGTATCGGGACTATTTGAATGACAACCATGGCCTGGCGTTGCAACGTACCCGGGCTGAATTGTGGTCAGAACCGTTCGACAGCGGCCTGTTCGGGTTGTGCGTATTGATGTTGCTCTCGGTGCCGCTGGTCAATCTAATCGTGCCCAGTGCTGCGGTCGCTGGTGCCACCGCCTGGGGTGTGGAAAACCGCCGCCAGCCTAGTCGACTACCACCGGTTTAGGGGGCTCGACCAGGCGTTCCAGTGGGAATTGGCAGATAAATTCGCTGCCCTTGCCGACCAAGCTGCGCACCCGCAATTTACCACCATGGCGCTCGGCCACGTGTTTGACAATCGCCAAGCCCAATCCTGTGCCACCGCTTTCCCGATCACGCCCCGGATCCACCCGGTAAAAGCGCTCTGTGATTCTCCGGATATGGCTGCGGGGTATGCCCATGCCATTGTCCTTGACCATTAACTCGGCGCGGTCCTCTCGGACACGCCAGACCATGTCAATTTGTACGTCCGGTGGGCCGTAACGCAGGGCGTTAAAGGTCAGATTACGGGCGGCGGTCAGGATTTCTCGGTGGTTGCCGTTCAAACCGCGCTCATCCACTTCAATTCGAATGTCCGGGGTTCGGTTCAAGGTTTGGGCCAAGACCAGTGCCTCTTCCCGGACCTGTTGAAACAAGGTGTCCAATTGAAGTGCGGTGGGGTCCACCAGTTGGGTGCTTTCGAGTCGATTCAGCCACAGCAGGTCTTCAACAATGTCTTGCATGCGTGCGCTTTGATTTTGGATCTGGTGAATGGCTTTGCCCACCGGCTGGGGCAACTGCTCGGCCATGTCCCCTAACTGCTCGGCGTAGCCCTTGATCACGGTCAATGGCGTTTTCAGCTCGTGGGACACGTTGCTGGCAAAATCGCTGCGGGTCTGTTCCAGCTGACGCAGTCGGGTCACGTCGCGCACGATAATGACCTTGCCCTGCTCGCCATCGGGAAAGGCGTTGTATTCAAAGGTCCGTTCGGGATCCTTGGGTGAGGGGGCGACCACCAACTGATTGCTGGTGATGGGCCCCATCATCGGGCCAAAGGCTGGATCACGCAGGTATTGATCTAACGGCTTGCCTAAATCCACGCGGCTGAGGCCCAGATAACGCTCGGCCCCGACGTTGAACCAGCGCAATTGGTTTTGATCGCCCAACAACACAAATCCTCGGTCAACCGAGCGCAGGGCGGTGTTGATCTGCTCGAGCTGTTCTTGCAGCCGGTCGCGCTGGCGAAGCATTTGGCGTTGCTGTTGTTGCGTGATGTAGGCTACATCGCTTTCGGGCGAATTTAATAAAGGCAGTACCGACAGGTCCTGATCCTGTATGAAGCGATGGATCAAGACTCGGGCCCGGGCAGATTGTAACCATCCGGCGATAGCGACCAGAGTGCCGGAGACCCATAGGTTTCCAGTCATTGCCCACAGCACAACCCACAGAGCCAGCAGTATGCTGCCGTCGCGAATCAGTGAGCGGGTGGCTTTGTTCAAAGGGTTAAGTCCATCGATCTGTCGCGCTGACCTTAATACAGTTGTCACAGTTTCGAAATACTTTTGCGTCGGCAGTAACAAGGAGTTTGGGATGTCTCAATCGGGTACCACGCCTAGAGTCGAGCGTGAACTGAGTTGGTTAAGTTTTAATGAACGGGTCTTGCAAGAGGCCGGTGATCCCAACGTTCCCCTGATTGAACGGGTTCGATTCCTGGGTATTTACTCCAACAACCAGGACGAGTTTTTCCGTGTTCGGATGCCGGATGTGCGTCGTCGAATTGCCATGCACGAAGACAAATCTGAGCGGCGTAAAAAAGAGCAGCGCCTGTTGGCGGACTTGCAGGTTCGGCTGACTTCCCTAAGCGAGCGATTCGAGGCGATTTACACCGATGTGATCCGCTCACTGGCGCGCTCGGGGGTGTTTTTGGTCAACGAGGACCAGTTGCGCGAAGATCAAAAAGAGTGGGTCCTGGCCTATTTCCGTCAACACATTTTGAGCCACGTGGCGCCGTTCTTTTTAGGTCCGGATCATCACATGCGGATGGATCTGGCAGACAACGAAGGGTACCTGTTCGTTCGCTTGACCCGGGACAAGCAACATCGCTACGCATTGATTCGCCTGCCCACCGATCGAGTCGCACGGTTTATCGAATTGCCCCGAGGCAAGGGGCTGCGTCAGCGCACCTTGATCCTGCTGGATAACGTGATCCGGCTGGGGATGCATGAAATTTTTGGCAGCGTGATTCGGACTGAAAAAGCCGAGGCCTGGGCCATGAAACTTACCCGGGATGCGGAATACGACCTGGTGGACGAGATCGAGATGTCCCTGGTTGAGCGCATGGACTCGGCGCTGGATCAGCGCCTGACAGCCGCCCCGTCACGCTTGGTCTATGACCGGGAAATGCCGGATGAGGCCCTGGCGGCGCTAAAACTGGCGGTCGGAGTTGACGAGGATCAGTACCTGGCCCCCGGTGGGCGATATCACAATTTTAAGGACTTTATGTCCTTTCCCACGCAGCTGGGCCGCAAGAGCTTCTTAAATAAGCCCCTGCCTGCGATCGACAATCCCCGGTTTGCCGTGTCACGCAGCGTATTCAAAGCCATCCGCCAGCGGGATGTTTTGGTCTATTACCCGTATCACCGATTTGAACACTTCACCGAGTTATTGCGCCAGGCCGCCTATGACTTAAAGGTGCGCAGCATTCAAATCAGCCTGTACCGCGTGGCGTCGGACTCGATGGTCATCAAGAATCTGATCGATGCCGCC